>NZ_AUAR01000031.1 GCF_000428825.1 Desulfomicrobium escambiense DSM 10707
CAACCCGATCGCCATGGAAAAGGGCCTGCGCTTCGCCATCCGTGAAGGCGGCCGTACCGTCGGTGCCGGCGTTGTTTCCGAAATTCAGGAGTAATCAATGCGCATCAATATCCTTCTTGCGTGTGGCGAGTGCAAGCGTAGAAACTACGCGAGCCAGAAGAACAAAAAGAACACGACTGCCAAGCTCGAGCTCAGCAAGTTCTGCCCTTTTTGCGGTAAGCACACCAAGCATCGCGAATCCAAATAGTCTCACGCGGGTGCCGCGAACGCGGCATCCGTAGTGAAAATTTCCGACACGCAGGCCAGTAGCTCTAACGGTAGAGCATCGGACTCCAAATCCGAGGGCTGGGGGTTCGAATCCCTCCTGGCCTGCCACTTTATCTCCTAGCGATGGATAAAATGAAAAAAAATGCCGAAACAGAAATGCCCAAGCAGGGAATGGCGCAGAAGTTCCATGAGCTTCGCGTGTTCTTTGACCAGGCAAAAATGGAACTGAAGAAGGTCGTCTGGCCTGACAAGCAGGAAACCATCAGTACCAGTTCGGCTGTTTTGTTGTTGGTCGTCGTCATGGCATTTTTTCTCGGCATCGTCGATTTGGTCCTGACCAAAATCATTGCTGCCATTCTGTCCTAGGTGGGGGCCTCATGAACGACGATCCAAAGGCTCGCTGGTATATCATTCACACGTATTCGGGATTCGAGCAGCGCGTTGAGCAGACGATCAAGGAGATGATCCGCACTGGACAGGCCAAGGGCCTGGTCGAGGATGTCATCGTTCCCACAGAGAAGGTTGTCGAACTGATCAAGGGACAGAAACGTACGTCCACGCGCAAGTTTTATCCCGGGTACGCGATGGTCAAGATGGTCTTCACGGACGATTCATGGCACATGATTCAGTCCATTCCCAAGGTCACGGGATTCATCGGCGGCAAGAGCCGCCCGGTGCCCCTGACCGACAAGGAAGCGCAGCGCATCCTGGCGACCATCGAGAGCAGGAAAGAACAGCCCAGGCCAAAATTTCATTTTGAACGTGGCGATGACGTGCGCGTGATCGATGGCCCGTTCGCAAACTTCAATGCCACGGTTGAAGATGTGAACTATGATAAAGGCAAATTGCGCGTCTCGGTTTCGATCTTCGGAAGACAAACGCCGGTTGAGCTGGACTTTGTCCAGGTGACGAAAGGCTGATAATTTTTAGAGATGAGGTAGTGTTATGGCCAAAAAAGTAACTGCAATAATCAAGCTGCAACTTCCCGCAGGAGCTGCGAATCCCTCTCCGCCGGTCGGTCCCGCCCTGGGTCAGCACGGTGTGAACATCATGGAGTTCTGCAAGGCGTACAACGCAAAGACCATGAACGACAAGGGGATGATCATTCCTGTCGAGATCACGGTCTTTCAGGACCGCTCCTTCACCTTCGTCACCAAGACTCCTCCGGCCGCCGTCCTTCTGGTCAAAGCCGCCAAGCTACAGAAGGGTTCCGGAGAGCCGAACAAGAAGAAGGTGGGCAAGGTGACCATGGCCCAGATCGAGGAAATCGCCAAAATCAAGATGCCTGATCTGTCTGCCTATGATCTGCCTGCTGCGTGCAAGACCATCATGGGTACCGCTCGCAGTATGGGAATTGAAGTGGAATAAGGGGAGAGAACTAGCCATGCCCAAGCACGGAAAGAAATTCACGAAAGCATGCGAGGCCATTGACAGCCTCAAGATGTACGATGTGGCTGAAGCTGTCGAGTTGGTTCTCAAGAGCTCTTTCGCCAAGTTTGACGAGACCGTCGATGTCGCGGTGAACCTGGGTGTCAACCCCAAGTACTCCGATCAGATGGTCCGCGGCGCCGTGTCCCTGCCTCACGGCCTGGGCAAGACGGTTCGCGTTGTCGCCTTCTGTAAGGGCGAGAACGAGGAGAAGGCCCGCAATGCCGGTGCCATCGATGCCGGCGGCGACGAACTGGTCGAAAAGATCAAGGGCGGCTGGCTCGATTTCGACAAGGCCGTTGCCACGCCCGACATGATGGGTCATGTCGGCAAGATCGGCAAGATCTTGGGCCCGCGCGGCCTGATGCCCAACGCCAAGACCGGCACCGTCACCCCTGACCTGGAGAAAGCCATCGGCGAACTCTTGGCAGGCAAGGTCGAGTTCCGCGTGGACAAGGCCGGCGTGATTCACGCCCCCATCGGCAAGGTCTCCTTTGGTTCCGAGAAGCTCCTCGGCAACCTGTGGACCGTGGTCGATGCGCTGATCAAGCTCAAACCCTCCACCGCCAAGGGTACCTATGTGAAGGCCGTCTCTCTGTCTTCCACCATGGGCCCTGGCGTCAAGGTCGACGCCGCTTCCCTGCGTAAAACGGGAGAATAAGTTTCATAACAAGTAGATGAGTCAGAGAATGCAGGTGGACATTCCTTAATATCCTGCACAGACGGCTTTGGCTCATTCTGCCTAGCTATAGAGAGGTACGTGGTGAATAGGGCAGAAAAAGCAAAAATCATCGATGGCCTGAAGGAGAAGGCTGACAAGGCGAGCATCGCCATTGTCACGGACTTCCATGGGCTCAAGGTGGCAGAGCTGACTCCCCTGCGTGCGAAACTGCACGAGGCGGGGTGCGACTATCAGGTCGTGAAGAACACTCTGGCACGCAAAGCCTTTGAGGAAGGACCGCATGTCGTACTCAACGACCACTTGAAGTACAACTGCGCCGTGGCTTTTGGCTATGACGACCCTGTCGTCGCTGCGAAGGTCCTGGTTGAGTTTGCAAAGAAGAATGACAAGTTTTCTGTGCGTTACGCAAGCTTGGAAGGCAAGTTCCTGGAAGAGGCGTCCATCAAGGCCCTTTCTGAGCTGCCGGGCCGCGAACAGTTGCTCGCAACTGTTCTGGGCACCATGAACGCCGTGCCGCAGAATTTCGTGTCTCTCTTTGCCAATGTGATTCGGGGGATGCTCAACGTGTTGAACGCCCTCAAAGACAAAAAAGAAGAATGAGCCAATTGCTACATATTTAGGAGGACAAAATGGCTGATATCACCAAAGAACAGGTTGTCGAATTCATCTCCAACATGACCGTGCTGGAGCTGGCTGGTTTCATCAAGGAACTGGAAGAGAAGTTCGGCGTTTCCGCTGCCGCCCCTGTCGCCGCTTTCGCCGCCGCTCCCGTGGCCGCCGCTGAAGCCGCCGAAGAGGAAAAGACCGAATTCGACGTCATCCTGAAGGAAGCCGGCGCCAACAAGATTGGCGTCATCAAGGTCGTCCGCGCTCTGACCAGCCTCGGGCTGAAGGAAGCCAAGGCCAAGGTCGACGAGACTCCTTCCGTGATCCTGGAAGCCGCCGCCAAGGACGCCGCCAACGACGCCAAAAAGCAGCTTGAAGAAGCCGGCGCAAAGGTTGAAATCAAGTAGTTTTTTGCTTCTTGCCTGACTTTCCGTAAAGAGTGTAAGGGGAGAAAACCTCTTACACTCTTTACGCCTTTTTATGTAATTCCATGCTTCACGGGCCGCGCCCGCGCCCGAACGAGGCTTTCATATATAGCAGCCTATCCTGGCTGAAACGCTTTGCCTGCCCAGCAACCTCCCATTTCCTGAGGGGAAACGATGAACAAACTGATCAAGAAATTCGGACGAATCAAAGATTCCATTGAGATCCCTCATCTTTTAAGCCTTCAGCTTGATTCCTACAACAAATTTCTCCAGACCGACGTTCCCCCCAGCATGCGCACGGACATCGGGCTCGAAGGCGTGTTTCGTTCTGTCTTTCCCATTCATGATTTCAACAAGACTGCCACTCTCGAATACGTCAGCTACGAAATCGGCAAGCCCAAGTATGACGTCGACGAGTGCATCGCCAAGGGCCTGACCTTTGAAGCTCCTCTGCGCATCAAGGTTCGCCTCGCCGTCTACGATGTGGACGAAGCGTCTGGCAGCCGCACCATCCATGACATCAAGGAACAGGACATATATTTCGGAACCATTCCCCTCATCACCCAGAAGGGAACGTTTCTGATCAACGGCACGGAACGGGTCATCGTCAACCAGCTGCAGCGTTCGCCCGGCATCATTTTCGAACATGACTCGGGCAAGACCCATTCCAGCCGCAAGATCCTCTACAGCTGTCGCATCATTCCCATGCGCGGTTCCTGGCTCGATTTCGATTTCGACCACAAGGACATCCTCTATGTCCGCATCGACCGTCGACGGAAGATGCCCGCCACGATCCTGCTCAAGGCCATGGGCATGACCAGTGAGGACATTCTGGCCTTCTACTACGACAAGGACACGTTCCGCCTCGATGGGACCAGGGTCCTGCGCAAGGTCGAGGAGTACAATTTCCGCAAGGAAGTTGCCCAGGCCGATATCGTCGCGCCCGATGGCACCGTCGTCGTGGCTGCCGGCAAGGCTATGACCAAGGCCATGTGGCGGCGCATGATCAAGGCCGGCGTCGAATACTACGAGGTCCGTCCTGAATCCCTGGAGACGGAATTCGCCGCCGTGGACATCGTGGACCCGCAGACCGGCGAGGTCGTGCTGCGGGCCGGAGACCCCCTGACCGCCTCGGCTGTCGAAAAATGCCAGGCTGCCGGGATAAACGAGCTGAACGGCATTTTTTCCTCCGGCGCCGAAGTGTCCTCGTGCATGCGCGACACCTTGGCCATGGACAAGTGCGAGGACATGGAAAGCGCCCAGATCGACATCTACAAGCGCCTGCGCCCCAGCTCCCCGCCGACCGCCGAGATTTCAGCCAGCTTTTTCGACAACCTGTTCCGCAACCCCGACTATTACGACCTTTCGCCGGTGGGGCGGTACAAGCTTAATTCCCGTCTTGGCCTGAACCTGCCCATCGACCACCGCACCCTGTCCAACGAGGACATTTTCCGGTCGGTCAAGAAGCTCGTTCAGCTCAAGGACTCCCACGGTCCGGCCGATGACATCGACCACCTCGGAAACCGTCGCGTCCGCCCGGTCGGCGAACTGGTCGAGAACCAGTACCGCATCGGTCTCGTTCGCATGGAGCGCGCCATCAAGGAGCGCATGAGCCTGCAGGAAGTCGCCACGCTCATGCCCCACGACCTGGTCAACCCCAAGCCGGTCACGGCCGTGCTCAAGGAGTTCTTCGGCACGTCGCAGCTGTCCCAGTTCATGGACCAGACCAACCCCCTGTCCGAGGTCACGCACAAGCGCCGCCTGTCCGCCCTCGGGCCCGGCGGTCTGACGCGTGAACGGGCCGGTTTCGAGGTCCGCGACGTTCACCTCAGCCATTACGGCCGCATCTGTCCCATCGAGACTCCCGAAGGTCCGAACATCGGTCTGATCGTGTCTCTGACCACTCATGGCCTGGTGAACGACTACGGCTTCATCGAAACCCCGTACCGCGTGGTCAAGGACGGGTACGTCACCGACGACGTCCAGTACATGGAGGCGTCCACGGAGTCCGGGCACATCATCGCCCAGGCCAACGCCATCTTCGGCGACGACAGGCGATTCGTGAACCCCCTTGTCGAGGCCCGCGTGGAAGGTGAATTCGCCATCGTGCCCCGCGAGGAAGTGACCCTTATGGACATTTCCCCGGGACAGATTGTGTCCATCTCCTCGGCGCTCATCCCGTTCCTGGAGCACGACGACGCCAACCGCGCCCTCATGGGATCGAACATGCAGCGTCAGTCCGTGCCGTTGCTCGTGACCGAGGAGCCGCTGGTCGGCACCGGCATCGAGGGCAAGGTGGCCCAGGATTCTGGCAGCTGCCTGATGTCTGAGGGCGACGGCGAGGTGATGTACGTCGATGCGGATCGCGTCATCGTGGCCTACTCGGGCGATCTGTACCCCGAGTCGGGCGGCGTGCGGTTCTACGATCTGCAGAAATATCACAAGTCCAACCAGAACAGCTGCTTCGGGCAGAAGCCCCGCGTTCAGATCGGCGATACGGTCCGCAAGGGCGTGGTCCTGGCCGACGGCCCCGCCATCAGCGACGGCGAGCTGGCCCTGGGCAAGAACCTGCTGGTGGCCTTCATGCCCTGGTGCGGCTACAACTACGAAGACTCCATCCTCATTTCCGAGCGCGTGGTGAAGGAGGACATCTACACCTCCATCCACATCGAGGAGTTTGACGTCTTCGCCCGCGACACCAAGCTCGGGCCCGAGGAAGTGACCCGCGACATCCCCAACGTCGGCGAGGAGATGCTCCGCAACCTTGACGAAAGCGGCATCATCCGTATCGGCGCCAAGGTCAAACCCGACGATATCCTCGTCGGCAAGATCACGCCCAAGGGCGAAACGCAGCTTACTCCCGAGGAACGACTGCTGCGGGCCATCTTCGGCGACAAGGCGCGCGACGTGAAGAACACCTCCCTCAAGGTCCCGCCGGGAATCGAGGGCACGGTCATCGACGTGAAGGTCTTCAACCGTCGTTCCGGCGACAAGGATGAGCGCACCCGCCAGATCGAGAACTATGAACTCGAAGGGATCGACGTCCGCGAACGTCAGCACGCCGCGGCCCTGACCGAGGCTACCCGTCGCAAGATCTGGGAAGCCTGCAAGGGCAAGAGCGTGGCCAAGACCATCATGGGCAAGCGCAAGGGCGAGGTGCTTCTCGAAGCCAACCAGCCCATCAGGGAAGACGTGTTTGCCGAGATCCCGTTGAAGAAGCTCGCCGGCGCTTTCGCTGCCAAGGAGGTCAACGAGGCGGTCAAGGCGCAGCTCGATTACTTCGACCTGCAGCTCAAATTCATCAAGGACGTCTACGAGAACAAGCGCGGCAAGGTCACCGAGGGCGACGATCTGCCCCCCGGCGTGATCAAGATGGCCAAGGTGTACGTGGCTGTGAAGCGTAAGCTCAACGTAGGTGACAAGATGGCCGGCCGTCACGGCAACAAGGGCGTCGTGTCCAACATCCTGCCGGAAGAGGACATGCCGTTCTTCGCCGACGGGACCCCCATGGACGTCGTGCTGAACCCTCTGGGCGTGCCTTCGCGCATGAACATCGGCCAGATCATGGAGACACACCTTGGTTGGGCCGCCAAGACCCTGGGTCAGCAGATCGCTGCCATGGTCGCCGAAGGCGCCGCCATGGTGCGCAGGGAAATCAAGGACATCTTCGATTCTCCCGAAACCTCGGCCCTGATCGACTCCATGAGTGACGACGAGGTCATCGAGTCGGCGCGGGCCCTGAACAAGGGCATCGTCATGAAGACCCCGGTCTTCGACGGCGCCGAGGAAAGCGAAATCTGGGGGCTGCTCAAGAGGGCCGGCCTGCCCGAGGACGGCAAGGCCCGTCTCTTCGACGGCCGTACCGGCGTCCCGTTCCACAACCGGGTCACCGTGGGCTACATGTACTACCTGAAGCTCCATCACCTGGTCGACGAGAAGATCCACGCCCGATCCACGGGTCCTTACTCCCTGGTTACGCAGCAGCCCCTGGGCGGTAAGGCCCAGTTCGGCGGACAGCGTCTGGGCGAAATGGAAGTCTGGGCTCTGGAAGCCTACGGCGCGGCCTATTTGCTGCAGGAATTCCTGACGGTGAAGTCCGACGACGTGAACGGGCGCGTGAAAATGTACGAAAAGATTGTGAAGGGATCCAATTTCCTCGAAAGCGGCATGCCCGAATCATTCAACGTCTTGGTCAAGGAAATGATGGCCCTGGGTCTGGAGGTCACCCTCGTCGAGGATGACCGCAAGCGTCCGCGCAAGAGGTAGACCCTGCCTGCGGCAACGGATTTTCACTTCGACCACAGAATGAGGAATATACGATGAGTCTTGATGATCTTTTTACACAACGGGGCAGTGCGACCAGCTCTTTCAACAGCCAGAACCTGAAGGCGATCGGCATTAGCGTCGCTTCTCCGGAAAAGATCCGCGAATGGTCCTTCGGCGAGGTCAAGAAGCCCGAAACGATCAACTACCGCACGTTCAAGCCGGAGCGGGACGGCCTGTTCTGCGCCAAGATATTCGGTCCCGTGAAGGACTATGAGTGCAACTGCGGCAAATACAAGCGAATGAAGCACCGCGGCATCGTCTGCGAAAAGTGCGGCGTCGAGGTCATTGCCTCCAAGGTCCGCCGCGAGCGCATGGGCCACATCGAGCTCGCCGCGCCCGTGGCGCACATCTGGTTCCTGAAGTCCCTGCCTTCCAAGATCGGCACCCTGCTGGATATGACCATGGCCGATCTGGAGAAGGTGCTGTACTTCGATTCCTACATCATCCTCGATCCGGGTGAGACGACCCTGCAGAAGAAGCAGGTCATCTCCGAGGAGCAGTACTTCCAGATCCTTGACCACTACAATGACAACGCCATCACCGTGGGCATGGGCGCCGAGTCCATCAAGATCCTGCTGCAGGAGATCGATCTGGCCAGCCTGCGCGTGGAACTGCGCGAGGAATCCCAGTCCACCCGGTCCCAGACCAAGAAGAAGAAGCTCGCCAAGCGGCTGAAGATTGTCGAGGCGTTCCTGGAGTCCGGCAACAAGCCCGAGTGGATGATCATGGACGTGATCCCGATCATCCCGCCCGAACTTCGCCCGCTGGTTCCCCTGGACGGCGGACGTTTCGCCACGTCTGACCTGAACGATCTGTACCGTCGCGTCATCAACCGCAACAATCGCCTGAAGCGCCTCCTCGAACTGGGCGCCCCGGACATCATCATCCGCAACGAAAAGCGCATGCTGCAGGAGTCCGTGGACGCGCTGTTTGACAACGGCCGCCGCGGCCGGGCCATCACCGGAACCAACGGCCGCCCCCTGAAGTCCCTGTCGGACATGATCAAGGGCAAGCAGGGCCGCTTCCGCCAGAACCTGCTGGGCAAGCGCGTCGACTACTCAGGCCGTTCCGTCATCGTGGTCGGCCCGTACCTCAAGCTGCACCAGTGCGGTCTGCCCAAGAAGATGGCCCTGGAGCTGTTCAAGCCGTTCATCTACTCCAAGCTCGAGGAACGCGGCTACGCCAGCACCATCAAGAGCGCCAAGAAGATGGTCGAGCGCGAGGAAGTGGCGGTCTGGGATATCCTCGAAGAGGTCGTGCGCGAGTACCCCATTCTGCTCAACCGCGCGCCCACTCTGCACCGTCTCGGCATCCAGGCCTTCGAGCCCATCCTGGTGGAAGGGAAGGCCATCCGCCTGCACCCGCTGGTCTGTACGGCCTTCAACGCCGACTTCGACGGTGACCAGATGGCCGTGCACGTGCCCCTGTCTGTCGAGGCGCAGATCGAGTGCCGCGTGCTCATGATGTCCACGAATAACATTCTGTCGCCGGCCAACGGCTCCCCGATCATCGTGCCGTCCCAGGACATCGTCCTGGGCCTGTACTTCCTGACCGTGGAGCGTCCCTTCGAGCGGGGCGAGGGCATGATCTTCGCCGACCCGGAGGAGGTCATCTGCGCCTATGACTCCGGTCACGTGGAGCTGCACGCCCGCGTCAAGGTCCGCATTGACGGCCAACTCGTCAACACCACGCCCGGCCGCATCATCATCCGCGAGATCGTGCCCGTCGAGGTGCCCTTCGACGTCTACAACCGCGAGATGAGCAAGAAGGTCATCGGCCGTCTGGTGGGCGAGGCCTACCGCCTGGCCGGCACCAAGGCCACGGTCATTCTCTGCGACAAGCTGAAGGACCTGGGCTTTGAATATTCGACCCAGGCCGGCATCACCGTCGGCGTAAAGGACCTGACCATCCCGCCTGCCAAGTCGGGCATTCTCGACCGTTCGCACACCGAAGTGGCCGACATCGAGCAGCAGTACCGCGAGGGCATCATCACCCGCACGGAAAAATACAACAAGGTGGTAGACGTCTGGACCAAGGCGACCAACGAAGTGGCCGACGCCATGATGCGCGAGCTGAAGTACGATACCGTTCCGAATCCGAACCAGGACGCGGCGGTCGAGCGGAAGCATGCGCTTCGCTGGCATGTGTCTTCGGCACCGGAGGAGCGCTGCAACAGCTTCAACTCGGTCTTCATGATGGCCAACTCCGGCGCACGAGGCAACCAGGACCAGATGCGCCAGCTGGCCGGCATGCGCGGCCTGATGGCCAAGCCTTCGGGCGAGATCATCGAGACGCCGATCACGTCGTCCTTCCGCGAAGGTCTGACCATTCTGCAGTACTTCACCTCCACGCACGGCGCACGCAAGGGTCTGGCCGACACGGCGCTCAAAACCGCCAACTCGGGTTACCTGACCCGTCGTCTGGTCGACGTCGTGCAGGATGTCATCGTCAGCGAGCATGACTGCAAGACCGTGGACGGCATCGAGCTGTCCCACGTGACCAAGAGCGGTGAGATCACCGTGCGCCTGAGCGAACGCGTGCTCGGCCGCGTAGCCATGTACGATGTCCTCGATCCCGATACGGGCGAGGTCTTCATCCCGGCCAACACCATCATCAACGAAGAGCTGGTGCAGGAGATCGAGCGTCGCGGCATCGCGACCATCACCATCCGCTCGGCCCTGACCTGCAAGGCCAAGCACGGCGTATGTGCGCTCTGTTACGGCCGCGACCTGGCCCGCGGGCACCTGGTCAACGTGGGTGAGGCCGTCGGCATCATCGCTGCACAATCCATTGGTGAGCCGGGCACCCAGCTGACCATGAGAACGTTCCACATCGGCGGCACGGCCTCCAAGGAGATCGAGCAGAGCCGATACGAGGCCATGAACAAGGGCCGCATTGTACTGTCCCGCGTGCGCACCGTCACCAACAACCGCGGCGAGCGCATGGTGCTGGGCAAGAGCGGTCAGCTGCGCATCGTGGACGACCAGGGGGTCGAGCGCGAGAAGTACGCGTTGCCTTCGGGCGCCAAGCTGTACTTCGAGAACGGGGCCGAGGTGAAGAAGGGCGAGCGCCTGGCCGAGTGGGACCCCTTCAACGAACCGTTCGTCACGGACGTCGAGGGTGTCGTCCACTTCACGGACATCATTGAAGGCCGCACGGTACAGGAGCGTATCGACGAGGCCACGGGCAAGTCGACGCTGACGGTCATCGAGTTCCGTTCGTCGAGCTTCCGCCCCGGCATCTCCATCTGCGACGAGAACGGCGTGTGCAAGACCAAGCCGGACACCGGGACCCAGGCATCCTACACCCTGCCCGTGGGCGCCATCGTCATGGTCAATGACGGCGACTCGGTCCAGCCCGGCGACATCATCGCCCGTAAGCCGCGCGAAACCATGAAGACCAAGGACATCGTCGGCGGTCTGCCGCGCGTCGCCGAGCTCTTCGAAGTCCGTAAGCCCAAGGATCAGGCCATCCTGTCCGAGATCGACGGCATCGTGAGTTTCGGTCCGGACTCCAAGGGCAAGCGCAAGCTCATCGTCGAGCCCGAAGTCGGCGAGGCGCGCGTGTACCTGATTCCCAAGGGCAAGCACATCAGTGTCGGCGAGGGCGACTTCGTCGAGAGCGGCGAACTGCTGACCGAAGGAACGCCGGACCTGCACGATCTGCTGAAGATCAAGGGCGAGAAGTATCTGGCCTTCTACTTGGTCGACGGCGTGCAGGACGTGTACCGGTTCCAGGGCGTTTACATCAACGACAAGCACATTGAGATCATTGTCCGCCAGATGCTCAAGAAGCTCTCTATTTTGGATCCCGGTGACACCGGTTTCCTCATGGGCGAGCAGGTGGACAAGATGCGGTTCACGGACACCAACGCCACGTGCATGGCCACGGGAATGCAGCCGGCGGTGGCCGAGCCTCTGGTTCTGGGCATCACCCAGGCGTCGCTGTCCACGGAATCCTTCATCTCCGCGGCGTCGTTCCAGGAGACGACCAAGGTCCTGACCGAGTCCGCCCTGATCGGCAAGAAGGATTACCTCTACGGCCTGAAGGAAAACGTCATCGTCGGCAGGCTGGTCAATGCCGGCACGGGCTTCAGGGCCTACATCGAAAATGACATCATTGTTCCGGACCAGCCGGAAAGTCCCGACAAGTTCCTGGAGGACCTGGAAAAAGATCCTTTTTTCATGGAACAGTAAGTTTGATCTGGCCAGAGTGTCGAGTTGACAAGGGGAGGGGAGTTCGATTATGAACCCCCTTCTCAAAAAGTTTATTCATGGAGTTTGAAATGCCCACTATCAATCAGTTGGTCCGCAAGGCGCGGGTCCTCCAGGTGAAAGGCACAAAAAGAGCCGCGCTGCAGGGATGCCCGCAGCGTCGGGGAGTTTGTGTGCGCGTGTATACCACGACGCCCAAGAAGCCGAACTCAGCTCTTCGTAAGGTCGCGAGAGTGCGACTGACCAACGGAATCGAAGTGACTTCGTACATCCCCGGCGAAGGGCACAACCTGCAGGAGCACTCCGTGGTCATGATCCTCGGCGGTCGTGTCAAGGATTTGCCCGGTGTCCGCTACAAGATTATCAGAGGTACGCTGGACGCGGCCGGTGTTCAGGATCGCCGGAAGAGCCGCTCCAAGTACGGAGCCAAACGTCCTAAATAGGTACAAGGAGATTGACGTATGCCTCGCAAGGGAGCCACGCCGAAGCGTGAAGTGCTGCCGGATCCGAAGTACGGAAGCCGGGTGGTCACAAAGTTTGTGAACCAGATGATGTATGACGGCAAGAAAAGCGTTGCCGAGAAGATATTCTATGATGCCATTGAAGAGCTGGGGAAGCGCACTGACAGCGAACCTCTGAAGGCCTTCGAGCAGGTTATCGAGAAGGTTAAGCCGCAGATGGAAGTCAAATCCCGTCGTGTCGGCGGCGCCACGTACCAGGTTCCCATGGAAGTTCGTCCGGCCCGCCAGGAAGCCCTGGCCATCCGCTGGCTGGTCAACTACTCCCGCACTCGCGGCGAAAAGGGCATGGTCCTGCGCCTGGCTGCTGAATTCCTTGACGCTTTCAACGATCGCGGTGGTGCCATCAAGAAGCGTGAGGACACCCACAGAATGGCCGAAGCCAACAAGGCTTTCGCGCATTACCGCTGGTAAAAGAGGTTCTTTTCGTGTCTAAACGAGTCCCAATAGAAAATCAGCGCAATATCGGTATCATGGCCCACATCGATGCGGGCAAGACCACGACTACCGAGCGTATCCTTTATTATACCGGTGTCTCCCACAAGCTTGGCGAGGTGCATGACGGTCAGGCGACCATGGACTGGATGGAGCAGGAGCAGGAGCGTGGCATCACGATCACTTCCGCTGCGACGACCTGTTTCTGGCGCGATTGCCGGGTCAACATCATCGATACTCCCGGCCACGTCGACTTCACCGTTGAAGTGGAGCGCTCGCTGCGCGTCCTCGACGGCGCCGTCGCCGTTTTCTGCGCCGTCGGCGGTGTCGAGCCCCAGTCCGAGACCGTGTGGCGCCAGGCGGACAGATATCGTGTCCCCCGCATCGCCTTTGTCAACAAGATGGACCGCTCGGGCGCTGATTTCTACCGAGTCGTCGACATGATCAAGGATCGTCTCAAGGCCAAGCCCGTGCCGCTGCACCTGCCGATCGGTTCCGAAGAGAACTTCCAGGGACAGATCGACCTCGTGCGCAAGGTGGCCCTTTTCTATGATGAGGCCTCCAAGGGCGAGTCCATCGACGTGCGCGACATCCCCGAAGACATGATCGACCTTGTCGACGAGTGGCGCATGAACCTCGTCGAGGCCATTGCCGAAGAGGACGAGAGCCTGCTCGAGAAATACCTCGGCGGCGAGGAACTTCAGCCGGAAGAAATCATGGCGGGCATTCGCGCCGCGACCATCGGCATGAAGATCTGTCCGGTCATCTGCGGATCCGCGTTCAAGAACAAGGGCGTCCAGGCTCTGCTCGACTGCGTTGTGGACTACCTGCCTTCACCGGTGGACATTCCGGCCATGACGGGCACTGATCCCGACACCGGAAACGAGATCGTCTGCGAATGCTCCGACGATCTGCCCCTGAGCGCGCTGGCCTTCAAGCTGATGGCCGATCCGTTCATCGGGCACCTGACCTTCCTGCGCATCTATTCCGGCGTGCTGGAAACCGGAGTCACTGTCCTGAACGCCGCTTCCGGCAAGAAGGAGCGCGTCGGCCGCCTGCTGAAGATGCACGCCAACAAGCGTGAAGACATCAAGGAAGCCCACGCCGGTGACATCGTCGCCGCCGTCGGCCTGAAGCAGACCGCCACGGGCGAGACCCTGTGCGACCTGAAGCGTCCGGTGCTCCTGGAGTCCATGGACTTCCCGGAACCGGTCATTGAAGTCGCCATCGAGCCCAAGACCAAGACCGACCGCGACGCTCTCGGTCAGGCCCTCGGCAAGCTGGTCAAGGAAGACCCGTCCTTCAGGGTCAAGACCAACGAGGAGACCGGGCAGACCCTGATCGCCGGCATGGGCGAGCTGCACCTCGAAATCATCGTTGACCGTCTGACCCGTGAGTTCAAGGTCGACGCCAATGTCGGTCAGCCCCAGGTCGCCTACCGTGAGACCATCTCCAAGCCCAGCGAGAAGGATCTCAAGTACGCCAAGCAGTCCGGCGGACGTGGCCAGTACGGCCACGTGGTCATCAAGGTCTACCCGCAGGAACCCGGCGCAGGTTATGAATTTGTGAACGGTATCGTTGGCGGTGTCATTCCCAAGGAATACATCCCCGCCATCGACAAGGGCATCAAGGACGCTCTGCTGAACGGCGTCATGGCCGGTTTCCCCATGGTCGACATCAAGGTCGAGCTGGTCCACGGCTCCTACCACGAAGTCGACTCTTCGGAGCAGGCGTTCTACATCGCCGGATCCATGGCCGTTAAGGAAGCCTGTCATAAGGCGGCCCCTGTTCTTCTGGAGCCCATCATGTTCGTCGAAGTGCTGACTCCCGACGATTACATGGGCGACGTCATGGGTGATCTGAACGGCCGTCGCGGCCGGATCGTGAGCCTCGAAATGCGGCACGGGATGCAGATCATCCGCGCAAACGTGCCGTTGAGCAGCATGTTCGGCTATGCGACGGATCTGCGTTCCAAGACCCAGGGGCGGGCGACGTACACCATGTTGTTCGACCACTATGACCGCGTGCCCGCGAGTCTTGCCGAAGAATTGACCAAGAAATGAGAATGGAGATGAATCATGGCCAAGCAGAAATTTGAAAGAAAGAAGCCGCACGTCAATATCGGTACCATTGGTCATATCGACCACGGCAAGACGACCCTGACCGCGGCGATCACCAAGATCGCGAGCCTCAAGGGCGGCGGTTCCTTCGTCGCCTTTGACGAGATCGACAAGGCTCCCGAAGAGAAGGAGCGCGGCATCACCATCGCCACCGCGCACGTCGAATACGAAACCGCCAAGCGTCACTACGCCCACGTGGATTGCCCCGGTCACGCCGACTACATCAAGAACATGATCACCGGCGCGGCCCAGATGGACGGCGCGATCATCGTTGTCGCGGCCACCGACGGCCCCATGCCTCAGACCCGTGAGCACATCCTGCTCGCCCGTCAGGTCGGCGTGCCCTACCTGGTCGTGTTCCTGAACAAGGTCGATCTGGTCGACGACGAGGAACTGATCGAGCTGGTCGAGATGGAAGTCCGCGAACTGCTGTCCAAGTACGAATTCCCGGGCGACGACGTTCCGGTCATCCGCGGCTCCGCCCTGAAGGCCCTGGAGAGCGACAGCGCCGACGCCGATG
>NZ_AUAR01000032.1 GCF_000428825.1 Desulfomicrobium escambiense DSM 10707
ATCAACGTGACGGATGTGAGCGGCACGCCGACGAACACGACGGGCATGGTTTACGAGTCTGGACTTTCGGCGAGCGCGTTGGTTCCGGCAGACGGAACGCTGGCGGCAGGCGATGGCGAGAAGATTGTCAGTGCCGATCTCAGTCTGCAGGCGGGTTGGACAGCGGTGGCGGCGAGCGGCAGTTCGGCCTATGGCACCTGGAGCGTCACTGCCGACGGCAAGTTCAGCTACACTCTGACTGACAACACGACTGATTTGGCTGGGGCCGAGACTGACAGTTTCAGTTACACGGCGAAGGATGCGAATGGGAACACGGTGTTGAACACCGTGACGATTACAATCATTGACGACATGCCAATCTCGATTAGTCCTGACGCGATATTCATCGAAAACAAGGGCGTGGGCGGTTCTGGTGATGCGTATAATTCCAGCCTTAACTTCATTCCAGGTGCTGATGGCATCGGATTGGTCAAGTTCGATTCCTCTGATATCGATGCGGGTGCGCCCGTGGTGTCCCTTATTCCTGGATCGACAACTTCGTCTGTGATCGCAAGAGACGAGTCAGGAAACAATCTGATGGTCGGCGGCCAGAAGCTCTACCTGTACCTCAGTGACGACGGGACGACCTTGACCGCGTCGGCTGGACCGACTGCTGGTGGAACTGTAGGTTTTACTCTGACACTGAACGGTTCCGGTGGGTTGTACACCTTCAACCCGGAAGCTGTAATTTCGAATGGAACTGAAATTACATCAACAAGTCTGCTCGGTGTTGGCGGTGGTAATCCGTCATTTAAGTTGCTGCTTGATGTTGGAGGAACAACTCAGGACGTCGCAATGACAACAAAGTCTGTTGATTCTGTGAACTCTGATCGTGATGATATTGGCATCAGCCAGGGACAGACGTTCTCCGCAGGCGAATTAATTAGGTTTGATATGGTTAATGGTTTGGCTCTGAATGCGGATGGCAGTTGGTTCACCTACAATGGGTTGCGTAATGAAATTGTTCGATGGAAGCAGCAGATACTGATTGATGGAAATAAGCCTGACGCGAGTTTCACGGTGACTGCTATCAATGCTAATAACAGCGCTGCCGATACAAATTTCTACGATCCTTTGTACGGTGGTGATAGCTTAATTGACCTCAATCCGATTAATATTCAAATATATAACAACGCGAATCAATTGGTGGCGTCTTCGGACTATCTTGCAAATGGAATCACTGTCACCGATGCCGGGAACTCTGTTCAGATTTCCGGTTTGGAGAACGGTTGGTACTATGAGGTCGTTACCGATGATGCTCACAAGTTTGATGCCGTGCAGCTAGAAGCCGTGACAGGCACGGGTACGTTTAGCTTAGGCTTTTTCACCTACGGGACGGACTACGCCGGTGACCCGATCAATCTGAGTTACAATATCATCGGTACGGACGGCGACGGCGATGCGGTGTATGGTACGGTCGATGTCAGCCTCTTCCCGGACGCCTATGCTTCGTCGGGTTCAAATTTGGCTGGTACAGATGCCCACGATATGCTGCTGGGAACCAATGGTCATGATACCATATCTGGCCTGGGCGGCGATGATTTCATTGCCGGAAATGCCGGTAATGACCAACTGAATGGAGGGGCCGGACACGATGTCATGCACGGCGGTTCCGGGCACGACATCATGAATGGCGGTTTCGGCAACGATACCTTGCATGGCGGGTCCGGCGATGATGTTATGACCGGCGGTTCAGGCTCCGATACATTCATGTACACAGCAGAGGATATCGGGCATGGTCATGATTCGATAACCGACTTCCATGTTGCTGCCACAAACGCAGAAGGTGACGTGCTCGACTTCTCGAGCGTGTTGACGGGCGCGAATGCCGGCAACTTGCATCAGTTCCTGGAGTTCAGCAACGTAGTCCAGCACTTGGATGGAACCACCACGGCTGATCTTGGCGTCGATACGAACGGAAGTGTTGGAGGTTCATCCTTTACGCCCGTGGCAACAATCACGATGACCGGACTCACCGCCGATGTGGATACCGGGGCCGAGGTTCTGAACGCCTTGATGAATAACAACGAAATTAAGATCGGTTAACTCCGAGGCGAAAGGGAGGGATTGCCCTCCCTTTCGTCCTCAACCGGCAGTCATCGTATCTTGTTCGTTGTTTTGTTTCGGGGGAGATGTAGCGGCGAGGGCATCTCTGACTACCTTTACATGAATACTCTTTCCGAGGTCGCCGTACCTCAGAATGCTGACAGGAAATGGGAGACAACTCCTATGACTGATACAATAAAAATAACATCCTTCGCCGGCCAACCCGTCCCCGACGACGGTTTGGTCGTTCACCCACCCCAGGGCGGGGAACTGACCATCTGGCCGGACGGGGGGTATGCGTTCATGCCTCCGGAAGGGGGTGTGGTCGTTGGTGGGCAGTCGCCTGTGACGACCTATTACAGCTTTGTCATGGAAGATATTGACGGCTCGAGTTCCGTGGGGACGTTTGCCTTGAATCCTGCGGAGGAGGTGCCGGGGGGCATGGATGATTTCCGGGCGTGGTCGTTGCCCGAGTTGTTGCATGATGAGGTCGATGCTGCTTTGCTCTTGGCTGGCGGGCATGATGCGCATGTGGATGCGGCGAGCGTCGACGCGCATGGGCCCCACCTGCATGTGGAGTTCGCGGCGGCCGATTCTTTCGACGACGACCTGACGCAACTGATCATGCACTCCCAGCATTCATGACGTGTCTTACGGAAACGTAAGGCGGATTATTTTGTAAAAAAGGGTGCATAGCGCCCTTTTTTCATTTACAAAGATTCATAGCGTAGTTACAGGGTCAACAATAACGGAACTCATTCTCAATTTCATCGGGACCTCATCAAGGAGAGGAAGTTATGTCCACATCGAAAATCGGCCTTTCCCTCGCATTCGCAATGTTATTGACTGGTGCCGCAGCGTACGCCGAGGATCAGATCACCGTGCAAAAAAGCGTGATCGATACTCTGCGCTATGCTCCCCGTCTTGAAATGATCAAACAGAACCGTCAGGCCGTGGGCCATGATCTGGAAAAATCCAAGGGCCGCTGGTACCCCAAAATCGACGTGCGCGGCGGGTATGGCGCCGATTCCTTCCATGACGGCATTTCCAACAACAACAACGACAGATCCGAAGATTGGCGGGAACGCTCCGAACTGGGCGGCTACCTGACCCAGCGCCTCTATGACGGCGGCGAGGCCTCGAGTCAGATCCGCTTGGACGAATCCCGTCTTGAATCACTGCAGTACAGGGTCTTCGACAACGCCGAATCCCTGGCCCTGGACGCCATCATCGCCGCCCTGGAAGTCTACCGGCAGCGCGAGTTGCTCTTCCTGGCCGAAGAGAACGTCAAAGCCCACAAGGACATCCTGGCGTCCCTCAAGGAACGTGAAAAGGCCGGCGCCGGCAGCGTGGCCGACGTGACCCAGACCCAGGCCCGCATGTCCATGGCCCAGGCCTCCCTGGAAAAGACCCACACCAACCTGCGAGACGCCCTGTCCGAATTCCAGCGCCTGACCGGCTACCTGCCCGGCCAGATCGAAATGACTCCGTACCCGGCCGACAAGTTGCCCGCCACCCTCGAAGACATGACCGCCCTGGCCAAGGCAAGCAACCCCAAGATCAGCGCCGGCACCCAGGACGTGACCTCGGAGCAGGAGCGCGTCAACGTGGCCAAGTCCAACTACCACCCCTATGTCTATGCCGAACTGTCCTCGCAGTACTCCGACGGCGTGCAGGACTCCGAGGACTGGGAGCGCACGGACGCGGCCATGGTCCGCTTCAACTGGAACCTGTTCAACGGCGGTTCCGACGTGGCCGCGACCAAGGCTGCCAAGGCCCGCAAGCGTCAGAGCCAGGCCGACCTGGAAGATCTGACCCTGGCCGTCGAGGACGAGACCAAGGTCACTTGGGCGCAGTTCAACTCGGCCCAGAAGGAAGTGGTGGAATACAACGAGGCCGTGAAGCAGAACCGCGCCACCAAGGAAGTCTACCTCGAACAGTTCGGCGTGGCCCAGCGCAGCCTGCTGGACGTGCTGGATTCCGAGAACGAAGTCTTCCAGTCCTCCAACCAACTGGTGACCTCCTCGGTGAACGAGCACATCGCGGCCTACAAGCTCATGGCCCTGTCCGGCTCCCTCATCAAGAATCTGGGCGTGGACCCCGAGCTGTACAAGAGCGCGGCCCGGAACCAGGAAGAATAGGCTTTCCGCCGCCGGCACTGAAAAGGAGGCGCAAGCCTCCTTTTTTTATGGAGTTTTTTGAATTGGCGCTGCTGCATGCATATACCCATGGACGACCGGTCAGCGCCATGGTAGGCGCTGGAGCGTTCCGGCCGTCCGGGCAGGTCGATATTCATCACGGATGCCGCGCAGAGGTCTTTGATTTTTTTATTCAATATATCATAGGGTTGTCGCGTTGGCTCCGCTTGGCCGCAGGCGTACCTGCGAAACCGGCGAAGGCTGGGGTCGATACAGAATTGTCCGCAACTTTGAAGGAGGGGGATCGTGTTGGCAGACTTTGGAAAGAAACTGATTTTGGGGCTTATCACCGCCGCCTGCGTGGTCGGCGTGCACGCAGCCATGATAGAAGTGGCCCCGGAAATTTGCACAAGCCTTTAGGTGGAAACTTTGCTAGCCCGGACACCTTCAAACGGAATTGATCAGGGAGCAGAGAATGACCAAGCGAACGAGACGGAAGCACTCAGCAGAATTCAAGGCCAAGGTAGCGTTAGCGGCGATGGCCGGGGACAAGACACTTGCCGAGTTGGCGCAACGTTTTGAGGTGCATCCGAATCAGATTACCGAATGGAAGCGGCAACTCAGCGAGCGGGCCGCCGCCGTCTTCGGCAAATCGGCTGAGAGTGAACCGGCGGTAGACTTGAAGATCCTGCATGCCAAGATCGGTCAACTGACACTGGAGAACGATTTTTTAGAAAGCGCACTCAGCAAGGTGGGATTGCTGAGCGCAAAGCGATGATCGACCGCGAGCACGAGGTTTCAATCAAGCGGCAGGCCGAACTGGTCGGGATAAGTCGCGGTACCGTGTATTATCAGCCTCGGCCGGTGAGCGCCGCCGACTTGGCGCTTATGCGCCGCATTGACGAGCTGCATCTTGAGCATCCGTTTATGGGTGCCCGGATGCTTCGGGATCAACTTAATCGCTCAGGCGCCGCTGTTGGGCGTAAGCATGTCGGCTCGTTGATGGCACGCATGGGGATTGCTGCGCTGTACCGGAAGCCCGGCACCAGCAAGAAGCATCCTGGGCACAAGATATATCCCTATTTGCTACGAGGGTTGCTCATTGAAAGAAGCAATCAGGTGTGGGCTCTGGATACGACCTACATCCCGATGGCCAAGGGTTTCGTGTATCTGACCTCGGTCGTGGATTGGGTCAGCCGAAAGGTCTTGGCGTCAAAGATAGCGATCACCCTGGAGGCTTGCCATGCGGTCGATGTGCTTCAGGAAGCCTTTCGCCGCTATGGCGCTCCGGAAATCGTGAACACGGATCAAGGCAGTCAGTTTACGGCGATCGAGTTTGTAACGGCTGTCAAGGACATGGGCTGCAAGCTGAGTATGGATGGCCGAGGAGCCTGGCGTGACAACGTTTTCGTTGAGCGCCTTTGGAAGTCGGTGAAGTACGAACGGGCATATCTGCACGCCTACGACACGGTGAGCGATGCCCGGAAGTCGATCATGGAATACATGGATTGGTACAATCAAAAGCGGCCGCATTCACGGTTGGGCAAGAAAACGCCTGACGAGACTTACGCCGAACGAATGTCGCCAGTGAGAATGGCAGTGTAAGAAGAGCGGAGATTCCACTTAAGAAACGGGCAAACGTGTTCAAACGAACTGAGCCACTTCT
>NZ_AUAR01000033.1 GCF_000428825.1 Desulfomicrobium escambiense DSM 10707
CGCTGACTTCTGCCCCGTGACCAGGCTGAGGATCTTTTCCACCGTGCCGAGGTAGACCTGATTCACAACCTTGGGCTTGCCGTTCACACGGGCAATCTCACGGATGTAGAAGTAGGGTCTTCCGTTTTTCATTTTCTTATGGAGGTGCGCCATGTCTCGGCCATATCATAAGGGTCTTACATGTGCAAGAAAAATCATTCTTTTTGGTAAAAAATCAGCAAGTTGTGTCGTGGAAAAACGGGAAAGGAAGGGGTCTTACAGGAAATGTAAGGGTAATAGTCTGGAATTATGAAGAAAATGGGCCTGGATCAGGAGATTTTTTCGAAACTCCTGTTCGAGATGGGCGACGGTGAAGGGCTCCGCCCCGCCGGTGAGCACGGTGAACACGTCCGCCCTGCCCCCGACCGTTCGCGCGAACCGGGTTGCGGGCGCAGCCTGGTTCCTGCTGGCCGTGCACCACTCGGCGGCATATGTGACCCAGATCCAGCCGCCCGGAGCGAGGTCGCAGAAATCGGAGACAGCATTGTTCCCATCGCGCCGGACGGCCCCGGGCAAACCACTGGCGCAACCACCCGCGATATCCCAATCGGTGTAGAACTCGCCGGTCCTGTCGGTTTCGCCGCAAGCGGCAAGAGTGACGACAAAAAGGACAAGGGCCAGAATGGAAGCCTGATGGCGGCGATGCGTGTGGACCGTCAGCACGTGCATGCTCCGATGTCGTTGGAAACCAATATGTTCATGACAACCAGATTGAATCGGATTGCGCCATGTGCCTCGCCTGCCCGATCAGAGGCCAAGGGTCAGCTATTGAGTCTTGACTCTCCCCGGCGGACAATCCTGCTCACGGTCGAATAATGCAAGCCGGTCGCAACGGCCACTTGGGCCTGGGTGTATACGAATTCGAGGCACGCCTTGACAATTGTCTTGTCGCGCTCCTCCCTGCCTTTAGTGTTCGCCAACAGGTTCTCCAGGCTGGGACGGTCGGCGAAGCGTTGGATGCGGGGAACCTCCTTGAGGGCGCTCTTTTCCTTGAGCATGGGAAACAGCTTTTCGAGAAACGCATCGTCACCGAGGAAGCACTGCCCTTTGAGATCGCTCCAGGGCGAGTCTTCAAGCTCCGTTCCTGCCTTGATGAACCGCCGGTATTCTGTGCAGGCGCTGTTCCGGTCGAGTCCAAAGTTTTCCAGAATCCAGTCCACGGACAGGAACTCCGGCACCTTGTCGAGTCCGGCGGTAGCCCTGTAGCTGGACCAAGGATACTTCTCGGCATCCTTGACCATGCCGGCCCGCACGGGATTGAGCACGACATACCGGCACATGTGAGGGAGATAACCTGAGATAAATAAAGATCAAGATCTGACCCTCGACTTTGTCGGTGAAATGATTTGTTGTGTAATTATTATTCTTTTATTTCTGGCAATTCAAATATCATGGGCACACTTGATCGAAATGCTTTTCCAGCCGCAATTGCTTGTCTGAATTTTAATTTAGTTAAGCTGTTTACAATGTCTTGACCAAAATAGTTCGCTAAAAAATCACTACTGGTCTTATCAAACTCTTGAAAAGAGATAATCGTATTACATTGAGTTAGTATGGTTTTTGATACATTTGCTGTACGCTGAGCAATAACTAACAAACCTACATTGTATTTCCTTCCTTGTAAGGCGATCTGGGCGATGCTGTTCAGCAAGGGTTGACTAACCTTGTCCGAGACTCCTGAAAAATTCCACTCTGGGACAATGGTATGTGCTTCTTCTAGTACCAAACAAACCCGTTTGCCATAATTTCCATCTTGTTTCGCAATTTGAAATAATATTTTAAAAAAGGCTTTCGTATATGTCAAAACACCTGAAGTATTATCTACATGAGGAAGCTCAAATATTGATAATTGATCAGGACCTTCTAAGAATTTTTTGACCTCATCCTTAATTGTATTGGCAACTTCGATCTTTTTTGCTCGTGATTTGTCATTATCTTTGTTGTAATTGTTACCAACCTCTCTTTCGATAAAATCGATATCTTTAAAAAGCTGATTAGATACTTTAGAATCTATTACATGTTTTGGATTTAAATCACTGAATTTGCCAACGTATTCACCTGTAAAATCAATGCAAATTACTTTAACATCGTCATCGGACAAATATTGCCTAATTAAATTCCTCGAAAATATTGATTTTCCTGTTCCTGTGACGCCAATAACAGCTAAATGATGTGACATTGCGGTGCGCTTATTCAATGTTACTGGATAATTTGTGTTAGGAATATTGCCAATGACATATTCGTCAATTTCTAACTTAGGCGTTTCAATATCCGAAGCTAAAAAGACAGGAGAATTGATTTCAGGGACCCAACCAAATTGTTCGAACTGAAATTTTTGGATATTCCATGTCCCCAGTTGAATTGCTTCTCCTATAATTAATCCGGTTTGGTTTTTGTGCTCTAAAGTTTCAATTTTCGTTATTCCTTCAACAATCTGGTAAAGGACTTTGGTTTTATTAATTGCGATTTCAAGAAGTTGACCTTCATAAACTTCTATTTTAGAGTTAAAAATAAATCTAATTTTATTAATAGTACTACTGTCTGTAACTATTCCTACAAATCGTAGCAAAAACTTATTTTCAGGGATACTGTCGAGTTTGTAAACAACATCTAAAGCATGTTTTTCTAGATGTTGTTGCTGTTTAAATATTGTTTCAATTTGCTGGTTAGACAACACCTTAACCCACTGTTCTTGATTTAATAAATAACTTTCTAGCAACAGACCTCGACGTATTATTTGGTCAGTAGAATACTGGAATTCAACAAAATCAAATATTCTAGCTTTAGTTGATCTGATTGATGAATCAAATAATTTAACTAAAAACGTGTTCTTAGATTGAACTCCAAAAATTTGACCCAAAGCACTATCTTTTGTAGCTTCCATTTCGCTAGTGAAAAGGTCACTTATCGCACGAGAGAGAGAGAGGGTATGTTTAAAATTATAAAAACAACCCAAAATAGCAGAAGTGCATTAAACTCTATAGTCCCTCCTCCAAATTGTTTAAAAGCACCCCATAAGAAAAATGCAGAAAATAGCGCATCGGGCTTTCCTATTTCTCGATTCAACCTTGAAGTAATACGAATTAATTTATTCTCTTCAATTAGCTGCCTATGCCGTACCCACAATAAAATGTAACTCGATAAGAGGAGATATATTGTTGCAGAAAAGAACACCCAAAAAATTAAATCTCTATCATTACCTTTAACTAACAGCAGTGATATGGCAGCTGTTACTGCGTTAACGAAAATATTTGAATCTTTCGAGAAGTGTGGCTGGTCAATTAAAGACAATAAAATTAGAAGTAGCAGACCAGATGTAAACCAGAAATCATTAAGAATGAAATCAAAACTATGTGTAAGAATAAATCCAACCACAAGTAATATCGAAGTCGAAAATGCTATTAATGTTAATCTATATGATTTCGTCATAATGATATATTCTATGTTTGCTAGTTTTTAAAAACACAACACGAACAAGAAAAGGGGTCGGGTCTTCCTTTGGCTCATCTTCATGAACTGTCAGGAATCAGTGGATTTATCAGGGGATTTCATAGAATCTGCCGCCCGCTCTCCTGTTTCACCCAATACGCCTGCCGATGCCCCCGCCCCTCATACTCCCGTACCAGCGCCAGGGCCTCTTCCTCGGCCAACCCGTCTCGAACCAGAAACTCGTTGTTGTTGTCATCCAGCCGCCAGACGGAAAAACCACCCTCTTTCCGGCCCTCGGAACCGCCTTCGTCTTCTCTGCCTTGCCGCTCATGCATCATTGCCTCCGACACGGATCAATGATTAAAAAATTTTGAAGCGCATACATCACATGCAGCACGCAGGCAACATATTTCCTGATGTCATACAGTCATTACGAGTACCCATTACATACGTATCCCCCGTGCTGATTATCGCCACGAAGCGTTGATCGCGCCCCTAGCCCCATCACCCGAAGCCAGCCGCTTTCGTAGTTATTTTTCGCAAGCATTTCCCGGAACATTTCATGACGCATCCCGATTCATCTCCTGCACAAATCACGTAGCACTCTCCTGTTGAGGCTGCCGGCCCGATTCGCAGCCATCCGTCCGTGCGGAAGACAAAAGCGGCAAGGTCGCAGGGCCTCCGCAATCCACTGCGCGGCATGATGTCCTGCAGCCATGCCCGGCCCCCCCAGATGCAAACGAATCATCTAGGAGGCTGCATGTCCAAACGCGTCGTCGTCTGCTGCGACGGCACGTGGAACACCCCGGACCAGAAAGATGACGGGGTGGTCTGCCCGACCAACGTGACCAGACTCGCCATGGCCGTGGCGCCGTATGCCGGGAACGGCAAGCCGCAGATGCGCTACTACGATACGGGGGTGGGCACGCAATGGTACGACAGGATACGGGACGGGGTTTCGGGGATGGGGATTTCGCGGAACATCCTGCAGGCGTACCGTTTTCTGATGGAACTGTACGGGGAAGGCGACGACATCTTCCTCTTCGGCTTCAGCCGCGGGGCGTACACGGTCCACAGCCTGGCCGGGCTGCTGCGCAACTCGGGGCTGCTGCTCCCGAGAACCTGCACCGACTGGACGACGCCTACAGGCTCTACCGCCGCCGCGACCCCGAGTTCCACCCCCCGCGCCATCGAGTCCGAACTCTTCCGCCGGACCTATGCACGCGAGGTCCGCGTGCACTGCATCCGCGTCTGAGACACGCTGACGGTCGACTGGCGGGCAAGGGGCATCCCCACGCGCAGTCGTTCCGGGTCAAGGATGCAGCCCATAAACCACCCCGCATAATTCAGCATTCACCCGCATGTGATTCCCTATCCGATGCTGGCAGACTGCCGCGAAAAACTTCGTGCACAGCTACGGGAGAATCCATGCCCCAGACGACAGCAGACAGTTCAAGGCCGACGTCTGACCGATGTCGGCTACGAAATGAAATTGGAGAGCGAAGCTATTGTTCAGGGGATAACGAATATCGAAGG
>NZ_AUAR01000034.1 GCF_000428825.1 Desulfomicrobium escambiense DSM 10707
GCTTGTGATCATTGACAGATGAATAGGTGAAGAGAAGAGAGTTAAGATGTTAAGGGCATACGGTGGATGCCTTGGCGTCAGGAGGCGATGAAGGACGTGGAAGGCTGCGATAAGCCTCGGGGAGCCGTCAAGCAGGCTTTGATCCGGGGATTTCCGAATGGGGCAACCCGGCTAGAGTAATGTCTAGTCATCCAATTGCTGAATACATAGGCTTTTGGAAGCGAACTCGGGGAAGTGAAACATCTCAGTACCCGAAGGAGAAGAAATCAAGAGAGATTCCGACAGTAGCGGCGAGCGAACTCGGACTAGCCTAAACCGTGTGGCTACGGCCATGCGGGGTTGTAGGGCTCCAACACGTGATCCATGAGTAGATAGCAGAACGGTCTGGAAAGTCCGGCCATAGCGAGTGACAGCCTCGTATGCGAAATCGAATAGTGGCACATGGAGTACCTGAGTAGGGCGGGACACGCGAAATCCCGTTTGAATCTGGGAGGACCATCTTCCAAGGCTAAATACTCCCTGACGACCGATAGTGTACCAGTACCGTGAGGGAAAGGTGAAAAGAACCCCTGTTAGGGGAGTGCAATAGAACCTGAAACCGTATGCCTACAAGCAGTGGGAGCACCTTCGTGGTGTGACCGCGTGCCTTTTGCATAATGGGCCAGCGAGTTAATCTGTAGTGCGAGGTTAAGCCGATGAGGTGGAGCCGTAGCGAAAGCGAGTCTTAAATGGGCGACTAGTACTGCGGATTAGACCCGAAGCCGGGTGATCTATCCATGAGCAGGTTGAAGCTTGGGTAAAACCAAGTGGAGGACCGAACCGTTGTAAGTTGAAAATTACTCGGATGACTTGTGGATAGGGGTGAAAGGCCAATCAAACTCGGTGATAGCTGGTTCTCTCCGAAATATATTGAGGTATAGCCTCGGGAGTTTACTTGCGGAGGTAGAGCACTGACAGGGCTAGGGGGCTTACCCGCTTACCAAACCCTTTCAAACTCCGAATGCCGTAAGTCGAGATCCCGGGAGTCAGACCGCGGGTGATAAGGTTCGTGGTCGAGAGGGAAAGAGCCCAGACCGACAGCTAAGGCCCCCAAATCCATACTAAGTGGGAAAGGAGGTGAAGTCGCTTAGACAGCCAGGAGGTTGGCTTAGAAGCAGCCACCCTTAAAAGAAAGCGTAATAGCTCACTGGTCTAGCGACTTTGCGCCGAAAATGTAACGGGGCTAAGTATGGTGCCGAAGCTTCGGAATCAGGTTTACCTGGTTGGTAGGAGAGCGTTCCCATCTGGGATGAAGGTGGATTGGAAAGTCTGCTGGACTGATGGGAAGTGAATATGCTGGCATGAGTAACGAAAAAACAGGTGAAAAACCTGTTCGCCGTAAACCCAAGGTTTCCTGGGTAAAGTTAATCTTCCCAGGGTTAGTCGGCCCCTAAGGCGAGGCTGAAAAGCGTAGTTGATGGGAAACGGGTTAATATTCCCGTACCTGCATATGTTCGTTTGAACGATGGGGGGACGCAGGAAGGTAGGTCATCCGGGTGTTGGATATCCCGGTGCAAGCTCGTAGGGATGAGACGTAGGCAAATCCGCGTCTCTCTATCCCGAGAAGTGATGCCGTGTCGTAAGACTGAAGTGACTGAGCCTCTACTGCCGAGAAAAGCCTCTAAGTGAGAATATGTGCAGACCGTACTGTAAACCGACACAGGTGGGTGGGGTGAGTAACCCAAGGCGTTTGAGAGAACTCTGGTTAAGGAACTCGGCAAAATTACCCCGTAACTTCGGGAGAAGGGGTGCCACTCTTGGTGAGCGTATTTACTGTGCAAGCTTCGAGTGGTCGCAGAGAAATGGCGGTGGCGACTGTTTACTAAAAACATAGGACTCTGCTAAGTCGTAAGACGACGTATAGGGTCTGACGCCTGCCCGGTGCTGGAAGGTTAAGAGGAGATGTCAGCGCAAGCGAAGCATTGAATTGAAGCCCCAGTAAACGGCGGCCGTAACTATAACGGTCCTAAGGTAGCGAAATTCCTTGTCGGGTAAGTTCCGACCTGCACGAATGGCGTAACGATCTCCGCACTGTCTCGACCAGAGACTCAGTGAAATTGAATTGGCGGTGAAGATGCCGTCTCCCCGCAGAAAGACGGAAAGACCCTGTGCACCTTTACTATAGCTTGACATTGGATCTTGAACTATCATGTGTAGGATAGGTGGGAGACTGTGAAGCGGGTTCGCTAGAATCCGTGGAGTCAACCTTGAAATACCACCCTTGTTAGTTTAGGACTCTAATCCCTCGCCGTCATCCGGCAGGGAGACAGTGTCTGGTGGGTAGTTTGACTGGGGCGGTCGCCTCCCAAAGAGTAACGGAGGCGCGCAAAGGTTCCCTCAGGCTGATTGGAAACCAGCCGTCGAGTGCAAACGCATAAGGGAGCTTGACTGCGAGACAGACATGTCGAGCAGGTACGAAAGTAGGTGTTAGTGATCCGGTGGTCCCGCATGGAAGGGCCATCGCTCATCGGATAAAAGGTACGCCGGGGATAACAGGCTGATCGCATCCAAGAGTTCACATCGACGATGCGGTTTGGCACCTCGATGTCGGCTCATCACATCCTGGGGCTGGAGCAGGTCCCAAGGGTACGGCTGTTCGCCGTTTAAAGTGGTACGCGAGCTGGGTTTAAAACGTCGTGAGACAGTTTGGTCCCTATCTTCTGTGGGCGTAGGAGAATTGAGTGGGTCTGTTCCTAGTACGAGAGGACCGGAATGGACGATTCCCTAGTGGACCTGTTGTCGCGCCAGCGGCATAGCAGGGTAGCTATAATCGGAATGGATAACCGCTGAAAGCATCTAAGCGG
>NZ_AUAR01000035.1 GCF_000428825.1 Desulfomicrobium escambiense DSM 10707
GGGCATGGATCCTCCCGCTGCTGTGCCTCGAAGGTTATCGTGGCAGTCTGCCAGCATCGGACGGAGAATTACATGCGGGAAAATGCTGAATTATGATGTGGAGGTTATGGGGAACGTCCTCGGAACGGACCGACTGAGCATGGGGGCCCTTGTCCGCCGGTCGTCCATTATTATTTGATATTGCCTAGGTTGTGCCTTAGCACCGAAGCGCTAGCCGTGCGGCACACGCATTCGTACGCCGGTTGACGCCCCCTCAACCCACTTGTCCCGGAAGACTCATGAGAAGAAAGGATCGCGAAATCATCGAGCCGTACTTCATGCACGAAATACTGCAGGAAGCGGACGTCATCTCCGTGGCGTTCAACACCGGGGAATTTCCCTACGTCCTGCCCTTCAACTTCGTCCTGTACGGGGACAGCATCTTCATCCACTGCGCACCCGAAGGCCGCAAGCTCGACCTCATCGGCCGTGACCCCAGGGTGGCCTTCTGCGCCGCCGTCGACATCCGGG
The DNA here is from genome assembly GCF_000428825.1 of Desulfomicrobium escambiense DSM 10707. Classification (NCBI taxonomy): domain Bacteria; kingdom Pseudomonadati; phylum Thermodesulfobacteriota; class Desulfovibrionia; order Desulfovibrionales; family Desulfomicrobiaceae; genus Desulfomicrobium; species Desulfomicrobium escambiense. The sequence goes on from NZ_AUAR01000035.1 coordinate 511, forward strand.
TGGAAAACACAACAACCCGCTATCGCAGCGTCTGCGGCACCGGCATCGCCACCTTGGTGGACGACGACACCCTCAAGATCGAAACGCTCAAGGCCCTGGCCGCAAAATACAAGGCGCCCTGCGTCTTCCCGATCCCCGAACGCGCCCTCGCCGCAACGAGAGTCGTGCGTGTCCGTGTCGAGTCGATGAGCGGGAAGCACTCCCGGACGACATGACCTGCTTCGCGTGACCGAATTCCAGGGACGGCCCGAACGCTTTGCCGTGCCTGAATTTTACTTGCGCCCTGAAGGAAGGGGCGAGAATCCGTTCTTTCGCATGTTGAGTGCTAGAATTTTTTTGCGGGACGTAAGACCCGATACGCGGGCAAGACAAAGGAAGATCAACTCTGCTGTCTCTCCTTCAAAAGCCTGTAAGCCGCAGGTTCTGAAGTCTGCCCTCTCCTCCTCAACGCGGATCGTGCGCATCCCCTGCCGTGTTTTGCGGAGTGTTGGAATCGCCCCATCTTCTCCGACTCAGACTCCCGAATGGAAACAAAAGAGGAAGGAACCACAACAGATTCCACCAGGTCAGCCCGGAAGACTCCAGGCCACCGTATGACCATACGGCCCACGCTATGGACAGAAAAAACATGAAATAGGGTGCAAGCATCAGCTTCCAGTACGGTGTCGATGGAAATCGCCAGGGAGCAAAAAATACGACAGACGTTACGGCAATGCAGGTCAAGGCGATCCCGGATGCCCCCTGCGCACTCTTGCCCTGAAAAAGAAAGACGCACGACAGGATGAACACCCAGATAAAGCCTCCCATCCAACCTGCGGTCCAGCCTATTTTTTCCCCTCTTCTGCCGTTCATGTGGCATTCTCCCTATTCAACGGTTGACGACATCGGTCGTGAACCTTCGCGCACTGCAGCCTTGCCCGGCGATGCCGGGTTTTCACCGTCCGCACTCGCCCCGGTTGCAAAATCAGCCGTCACCCCAGCGCCACATCCAGCATCATCATGACTGCGAAGCCGCCCATGGTCGACATGGTCACGTGGTCAATATGTTCAGGTTTTCGTTGAGATTCCGGGATGAGTTCTTCGACAACGACAAAGATCATCGCCCCGGCAGCGAAGCACAGGGCATACGGCAGCAACTCCTGCATCCTGAGCACGAAAAGTGCGCCGAACACGCCGGCTACGGGTTCGACCAAGCCGGAGTACTGGCCCATGAGAAAGCTTTTCCAACGACTGAGCCCCTCGCGGCGCAGTGGCATGGATACGGCAGTTCCCTCGGGGAAGTTCTGGATGCCGATACCCAGCGCCAGAGCCACCGCGCCACCGATGGTCGCCGAGGGCAAGCCTGCGGCCACCGCGCCGAAGGCCACCCCCACGGCCAAGCCTTCAGGGATGTTGTGCAGAGTGATGGCCAGAACGAGCAATGTACTGCGCTGCCAGGATGTCTTCACGCCTTCGGCGTCCGTGGTGCACATGCCCGGATGAATGTGCGGCAAGAAAATGTCGATAAGGCGCATGAACACGCCTCCGCCGAGAAACCCGACAACCGCCGTGAGCCAGGCTGTCTGACTGACCTGCCCGGCTCTTTTCAGACCAGTCGAAACTTGAGATAGGTTTCCCCCTCAACCACGAGGGGACAGATGAAAAAGGGACGATTTTCCGA
>NZ_AUAR01000036.1 GCF_000428825.1 Desulfomicrobium escambiense DSM 10707
ATGACTTGAGAGATACATACGATCGTTATCCGACCTCCATACCATCACAACATTACGACGATGAGATTGTAACCATGGATTGGGCTCTTCAATTCGATCGCTTCGCGGAAGCATGCGCCAGCATAATAAATAATTATTCAACAAAAGCATCTGCGAAGGCTCTTGAAGTAAAACTGAAACGTTACGGGTGGCCAACAACGACTCCAAGACTAGGAAATACCTCAATGACGGCCCGAGAACTGAATGCGACATGCCAGATACAGACAAAACGCTTCGGCAAACTTACAGACACAATCGACGATTTTTACGGAGCAATCGGGAAAGGAATGGTGCAACTGGCGGTCGTCGGTCACGTACATCGCGACAAATACATGGAATTATTCGTCATCGAGCATGTAGGTGTATACCTGAAGGATATTTATGAATTCGAAACAATTGTCCAGCCCCTCGGCTGCTGGACCAAGAGCAAGGCTTTGGGAAAAGCCGAGATGACCTCACGTCTGTCTGCCAACACATCCCTGGTCGGCGCACACGTCCTCCAGATCAACGAGCCTGTATTTCACGTCTTCAATCACGATTTTCGTCAATACAGAGAAAAGCACGGCAAAGGCGGGGATTTCGTCATCTATTCAGATGTGAAATGGCTTCCCGCCACCAATTTCCCCCCGATTCTTCTGAGCAGGAACAGGCGGGGCGGCACATGACAGAGGCGCGATGTACCTGGCCATCGTCGAGCGCCGCCGAGCTTTCGATCCCGGCGTGTAGAGGAAGCAGGACGGGGCCTGCCGCCAGCGCCTGAAGCAGGTCCGTTTGGAAAAGGGGTCGGTTCTTCCTTTGGCTCATCTTCTTGAACCGTCAGGAAGCAGTGGATTTCACAGAACCAGCAGCCCTGGTCTCTTTTTCCACCCAATACGCCTGCCTATGCCCCCGTCCCTCATACTCACGAACCAGCGCCAGGGCCTCTTCCTCAGTCAAACCGTCCCGAACCAGAAACTCGTTGTTGTTGTCATCCAGCCGCCAGACGGAAAAACCGCTCTCTTTCCGGCCCTCGGAACCGCTTTCGACTTCTCTGCCCTGCCGTTGATGCATCATTGCCTCCGACACGGATCAATGATTACAAAATTTAGTTGCGCATACATCACATGCAGCACGCAGACAACAAATTTCCTGATGTCATACAGTCATTACGAGTACGCATTACATACGTATCCCCTGTGCTGATTATCGCCAAGAAGCGTTGACTGCGCTCCAAGCCCATCACCCGAAGCCAACCAATCTCATAGTTATTTTCCGCAAGCATTTCCCGGAACATTTCATGACACATCCCGATTCATCTCCTGCACAAATCACGTAGCAATCTCCTGTTGAAGCTGCTGGCCGCTTTGCAGCCATCCGTCCGTGCGGAGGACAAAAGCGGCAAGGCCGCAGGGCCTTCACCATCCCCCGCACGGCATGAAATCCTGCAGCCATGCCCGGCTCCGCCGGTTTCAAACGATTCATCGAGGAGGTTGCATGTCCAAACGCATCGTCGTCTGCTGCGACGGCACGTGGAACACCCCGGACCAGAAGGATGACGGGGTGGTTTGTCCGACCAACGTGACCATGCTCGCCATGGCCGTAGCGCCGTACGCCGGGGACGGCAGGCGGCAGATGCTCTACTACGATACTGGGGTGGGCACGCACTGGTACGACAGGTTACGGGGCGGGGTTTCGGGGGTGGGGATTTCGCGGAACATCCTGCAGGCGTACCGCTTTCTGATTGAACTGTACGAGGAAGGCGACGACATCTTTCTCTTCGGCTTCAGCCGTGGGGCCTACACGGTCCGCAGCCTGGCCGGACTGCTGCGCAACTCTGGGCTGCTGCTCCCGGAGAACCTGCACAGGCTGGACGACGCTTACAGGCTCTACCGCCGCCGCGACCCCGAGTTCCACCTCCGCGCCATCGAGTCCGAACTCTTCCGCAAGACCTATTCCCGCAAGGTCCGCGGGCACTGCATCCGCGTCTGAGACACGCTGTCGGTCGACCGGCGGGCAAGGGGCATCCCCATACCCAGTCGTTCCGGGTCAAGGATGCAGCCCATAAACCACCCCGCATAATTCAGCATTCACCCGCATGTGATTCCCTATCCGATGCTGGCAGACTGCC
>NZ_AUAR01000037.1 GCF_000428825.1 Desulfomicrobium escambiense DSM 10707
AATGACGAGCCTTGTAATATACCTGGATCGAGTTATAATGCATCGACTTTTACGGTTGAGAATGATGGAAATATCACTGCTACTGATATAACTCCTCAGAAGTACAGTGGTTATGATTTTGATGTTGCAATAGACAATAACGCCATCGCAAACTGTACGCTTCAGAATTAGTCTTTTTTTGTTTTAAGTGCCGGTACAAGCCCCAGTAATTATAACTGGGGCTTGTATATTTTGTTATTGTGTAATAAAAAATTTGCCTGAAGTAGATAAATATGCGTTTTGGCTAGGAGGAGAAAGAGAATATCCTAGAGAAGAAGCCGCGTTTTGAATTTGCTTCTGGCAATGCCTTCGTCATCATCATCCACTCGTGCGACTGCTGTTTCCAGGCATCTCGTTCACGCAAGGCCTCGTCGCGTTGGTTACGGGTCGTTTCCAGTAACGCCTCGGCCACGGCTAGGCGCTTCTGAAGGTCCGTGATGGTATCAAATTGGGCGGTAACAGGCTGTGTGTTGTTGCTATCAACGTGTGGGGTAGCGCTGTTGACGGGCGCATACACGCGGTGCAGTTCTGCGGGATCGATCTCCCACTGCCCCTGTGCGTTCTTTTTGGCTGATACCGTGCCCCTGCGAATCGCTGCCAGCACCCCCTGTCTGGTCATGCCCGTGGCCTCGGCCGCCTCCGTCAGGCTGTAAACGTGCTTGGTAACCATCATCAACTCCATGAGGTTTATTGCTGGTAACGTTTACGCTGTGCATCGGACTGGAGCTGCGAGTCAATGGGGCGTCTGAAGGGGGCTTGTTGTTGCTCTATCCCCTACGAGAAGCTGGAGATAGATTGACGGATCGAGACAGAGATGCGGGAGTTTGAGGGAACCCTCGATGACCCAGAACCGAGGCCGAAAGGTCCCTTTTTTACTGCCCTTCGATGGACACAACGGGGTTCTCTTTCTCAAGCACTGCTGCTGCGTATGCGCCCAGCTTGCCCGTGACTTTGCCTGCGAGCTTGTCGCGCTGGATCTTTTCCATGACCGCCTTCAATGCGTCCTCATGGCCGACGTACAGGCGGGCGATCTTACGTGCGCGTGACAGTGTCACACCGAACGCGGCGTGCATCGCCTGGGCGTATTTCAGAATTTCGTCTTGGTCCTTCGTGCCCATGCCGGGCAAGGTTGCCATCGTTCTGCGGATCTTCTCGCGGGCGCTCATGTTCGCGGGGTTGTCATCGATGATGAACCGCAGGTGCGTGACCACCCGATTTTCGGTCTTCTTTTCCAAGGCCAGCTTGATGTCCGACTCTGCGGACACCTCTTTCAGGGCGTTCTGGATGACTCGCCTATTCAGCTCCCCGAAGCCCGTCTGGTACTCTTCTGGCTTGATCCCCATGTACTTTCGGAACTGCTCGACGGTCATCCAGGGCGTGCAGCCCTTGCCCAAAATTTTGTCCTTGTTGTCACGGTAGTCCAGGCCCAGCTCGTACAGTGGGAGCGCGTACTTCGTCTTTTTGAAGCGTCGTTCGATGAGCATGTTGATGCGTGCGAACATCGTGCTGCTGGCTATGAAGCCGCGCAAGGTCCGAGCAATGCCGAATGTGATGAACGCACCGCGCATCTCCGGCTCCTGGATGAACTTGTAGTAGCCCCAGGAGGGGCCGCCCTTCCCCCATCCGCATCCGAGGTCATTCCACTCTACGGAGCCGTCTCCGAGCTCTTTGAGCCATCCTCGGATGGCCGCTTCGTTGCGCGTGCGCATGTAGTCTTCGACTACCTTCCGAGGGATCGAAAAGATGTGGATCTCGTCGATAAGCGGAATTTCGTCGTAGCACCATGCGAGGAAACAGTTGAAGAGTCGCATGGCGGGGCCAGAGAGGGCGTGATTGATGTGGATGCAGCCAGACGGCTTGTCCAGG
>NZ_AUAR01000038.1 GCF_000428825.1 Desulfomicrobium escambiense DSM 10707
ACTTCACTGACGACCTCGCGCAGCTTGGCGACCATCTCGCGCAGGGCCTGGGCCAGGATGCCCAGTTCGTCCTTCTGGTTGACGTCCACCTCTGCCGTCAGGTCGCCCTGGGCCAGCTTGCGCGCGAAGTCCACGCCCTTGTACACCGGGCCGGTGATGGACCGGGTCAGCAGGAGACCGAGGGTCAGCGCGATGATCACGCCGACGACCATGCCGCCGATGGCCATGGCGGTGTCCTTGTTCGCCTCCTGGCGTGCGCCTTGGACCGCGGTCTGGCTTTCGCCGACGCCGAGCTCGACGAGCTCGAGCATGTGGCCGTCCAGCTTGGCCTGCGTGGCCTTGGACTCGACCATGAGCAGGCGTCCCATCTCCTGGAACGCTTTCTGGGCATCCTCGGCCTGGCCGCGCATGGCACGGAACTGGGTGAAGACGTTTTCGGCGATGGGCAGTAGGGCCATGTATTTGGCCTTGGCTTCCTCGCCGCGGCCGGCGGCGGTCAGCTCCTTGATCTCGCGAATGGTCTGGTGAAAGGCCTGATGGTTCGGCGCGACCGCGTCCATGGCGCCCTTGAGCTGGGCGTTGGCGGTGGAGAACCCGGCCGCCCACTTGCCGAAGCCGCACGCGGTGTGGTCAGTCCCCCCCTCGAACGCCTCGCCCGTGGCCATGAGCTTTCCGACCTCGGTCATGAGCTTGTAATGGTCGCCGCGGTATTGCTGCAGCCGGCCCATGAGGTCGTCGGGGTTCATGATGTCCAGGGTCAGCAGGTGCTGGTTGAGCTCCAGCACCTTGTTGTTGGCGCCGGCCAGGGTTGCCAGGGTCGCCTGGCATTCCTTCCATTTGGCGTCCTCGGCGGCGGTGCGCGGCAGGGCCGTGTAGGTGTCGGCCGATTTCTTGTAGTATTCGCGGATGCCCTGGATCTGGACCGGGATGTCCCTGCGGTCCTGGGCCGAAAGCTCTGCGCTGAGCAGGGTGCGCAGGTTTGTGGACAGGTCGGAGATGTTTCCCTTGATGCGCAGCAGATGTTCGACGGATGGCAGGGAAACGTTGCCGAGGGTTTCGATGCTGCCGGAGAGGCCGCGCATGCCTGCAATGCAGACGAGTCCGATGATCAACGCGATGATGGCGGTCATGCAAAAGCCGCCGATGAGCTTGAGACCGAGTTTGATGTTTTTCACGAACGTCTCCCTGGGGCGGTGGGGTTAAAAGTGTATGAGCTTGTACCCTCTGTCACAAGGCGCCGCGTTATGCAATGCCTCGTGTGATTGTATGACAAGGTCCTACATCTTTTGCCTGCATGCCCCTTTCCCGCTGTCGCCCTTGTCCGGCGGCCCGTATACGAGCCGCCGGACAAGAAACGCTCGTTTTTCATCGTGTCTCAGTCTTCATCAAGATCGTTTTCCGCCATCATCTGGAGTTCCTCGGGCGAGAAGACCTTTCCGATGTCGAGGATCATGATGAATTCCTCGTTCTGCTTGCCCATGCCTTTGATGAAGTCTGCGCGGATGGACGTACCCATGC
>NZ_AUAR01000039.1 GCF_000428825.1 Desulfomicrobium escambiense DSM 10707
GGTCCAGTATGCGGACGTGAACATCTTGCCTTCCATTTCCTTGGGCACGTCGTAGTACAGATTGAACGTCCCCTCGTCGCGCAGGACGATGAGCTGCGTGTCGAACACGAAGGCAAGGAAGACGAGAAACGCGGCCAGCAACACCCATTTGAGCTTGGACATGATGCATCTCTCCAATTCATGGTGCGGTCTGGGCCGGTATAATTTCGTAAAGGCGCTTCAGCGCAGAGAACGGGTCCTTGTCCGCACCATGCATCGCCTGAGCAACTTCGGGTTTATTCTGTGATCCAAAAGGCCAGAGCAGACAGATCTGCGTGAAGAGTAAGATGTGTTCCTGCTCGCTCAAACCGTAGCCCATCGCAGCGTCTACATTCTCCTTGATACCAGATTCCACGGATCCATAATGCTTCTCGACCATCAACGCAGTGTATGGGGACTCCCCCATGAGCACATTGGAGAGATTATAGATGAGGGCTGCGCGCTTTTTCTGCTCCATGTCCGCCAGATGCTCTTCGCGCACCTCCCACCACGGCCGCTCCGATGCCAAACGGTAATTTTCGGCAAGTTCCTGTTCGGTGCGGCCGAGCAAGGACGGATTGCCGACATCCAACCACTGCCGCTCCCCTTCTGCATTGCTGACTGGAATAAAAAGTCGCGCGACAGGTCCCATGAACCACCCCAACTCCTGATCGGTGTACATCGGAATCATCCGCCGCAGCGCGGCCGAATCCTGGAATCTGTAGAACGACTTGGCTCCTGAGGGGAGAACGACTTCGCACAGACTGCGCCAATGCCTGCAATGCAATTCCCCGTTTGCAGCGGTGATCGCGAGAAAACCCCAATCCAAAAAGCTGGCCAGGAGGTAGCTTTCGAGTTCGCAACCTGCTTCGAGTCGCACCCAGTAGGGCATCGTGCTCAAAAGTTTCGCGTAAGGGGTTTCAGCCAGGATGGGGCGATACTGACACCCGGTGTTCAGGGAAAAAAAGTCATGGAGCAAATCCGGACCGGAATCGATGGCAAGAACGACATCGACGTGCAGCCCGGTGCTGCGCGTCGTGCGGAGTACGTCAATGAGTTCCGATGTCGTGATGGATCCGAAGGCCCGAGGGGCCTGTATCGCGGGGGCGGTCATTTCTCCTCCGGGCATGAAGCGCACGCCGCGCAAAAGGGCAGACCGGTCTGTCTGGCGCACTCTGTGGAATTTTTCTGTTGCAAGACGTTGCAGTCGTCCGGGCTGAACGCCTCGACCGTGGGCTCCTGCGCATCCAGAGGCAACAGCGGTCTGGCGCCCGTACCAGAGCCCGGACACCCGCCGGAGTTGATCCTGACCTTGGCCCCGCCGATGGTCACGCCCGACGGGTCGAGCCTGATGAAGCTCCCCCCTGCCTTGATGGTCAGGTCCGTGCCGGCCTCGATGACAACCTTCCTCCCGGTTT
>NZ_AUAR01000040.1 GCF_000428825.1 Desulfomicrobium escambiense DSM 10707
TGACCTGCCCGGCTCTTTTCAGACCAGTCGAAACTTGAGATAGGTTTCCCCCTCAACCACGAGGGGACAGATGAAAAAGGGACGATTTTCCGAAGAGCAGATGGTGGGCATCCTGCGCGAAGCTGACCGCAGCCCGGTGGCCCAGGTAGCCAAGAAGCATGGAATCAGCGAGCAGACGATCTATACGTGGCGCCAGCGATTTGCCGGCATGTCCGCCGATGACGTGAAGCGGCTGCGCCTGCTGGAACAAGAGAACACGCGGCTAAAGAAGATCCTTGCGGAACGGGACCTTGAAATCGAGGTCATGAAGGAGATCGCCGCAAAAAAATGGTAGGCGCACCCGTCCGACGCCTCCAGGTGGCATACGCCAGGAGTCGCGGGCTATCACAACGCAGGGCGTGTGCGCTGTTATCCACTTCCCGGTCGTCGCTGCACTACGAGTCGCGACTGGAGGCCCGGGACAAGCCGCTGATGGCAGCCATGGCGGGCCTGGCTGCGACGTATCCGCGCTTTGGATACCGCCGGATCAACGTGTTCATGGAACGTCTGGGATATGTCATGGGCGCCGACAGGGCGTTCCGGCTGTGGTCCAAGGCCGGGTTGCAGGTGCCCAGGAAGCGGCCTCGGAAACGAGTGGCTGCATCCCGCCCAAGACCGCAACTGCCGATGGGAGCAAACGAACTGTGGGCGTACGATTTTGTCTACGATGCTTGCGCAAACGGCCAGCAGATCAAATGCCTGACTGTGGTGGATGAATACACGCGTGAGTGCCTGGCAATAGACGTTGCCGGCAGCATCAGGTCGGGCCGGGTGATCGAGGTGCTGTCCCGCCTGATCAGCGAGCGTGGAGCCCCTCTGAGCCTACGTTCTGACAACGGACCTGAGTTCGTGTCGAAGGCGCTGCTCAAATGGGCGGCTCGGGAGTCTCTGGATTTGGCGCTGATTGAGCCTGGGAAGCCATGGCAGAACGGTTTGAACGAGAGTTTTAACGGCAAATTTCGCGACGAATGTCTGTCGATGGAATGGTTCCGGTGTCGGGCCGAGGCGCGGGTTGTGATCGAGGAATGGAGGCGGCACTACAACTCCGTTCGCCCGCATTCAAGCCTGAACAACATGACGCCAGAACATTTCTGTCGGCAGTATGGAAAAAACATGAACCGTGGGGAAACCCTCAAGAATTGAGTGGTCCGAAGTTTCCCG
>NZ_AUAR01000041.1 GCF_000428825.1 Desulfomicrobium escambiense DSM 10707
CCCGTGGTCAGCACCCAGAAGACGATGAAGACGAACAGCACGATCCAGGTCAGGCCCAGGAAGTTGTGGTACTCCACCGCCTTCTGGAAGCCGAACAGGGTGAAGGTGCCGTGGACCTCGAAGCCCGTCAGCAGCAGCAGGAAGATGAGCAGCGACTGCACCCAGTGCCAGAAACGCTCGAAACGCGTGTACAGGTAGATCTTCTTCTTGGCTTTCATGTCCTTACTCCTTGCGACGTCCGGCGGAACTCAGAAAACGCCCCAGGCCGTGCAGGGCCACGCCCAGCAGCGACGCCCCGACCATGGCCCAGCCGCCCATGTCCAAGAGGCGCACCGAGTCGCGGCCCGGCATGTAGAATCCGCCCAGATGGTCCAGCCGACCGGCCTTGGCGTGGCATTCCACGCAGGGCACGGCCTGGTCCTTGGGCGCCACCATGTGCGTGATGGGGAAGACGTACTCCGTGTCCACGAAGTCGTACTCGCCGCTGTAGGGCAGCCCGTTGGCGGCCTGGCCCACGGCGATGGCCTTGTTCCAGTCGAAGTCGGACCAGTAGGCGCCCGAGTCCTTGGGCCCGAAGAGCTTGGGGATGACCATGGTCTTGCGCACCTTGTCGTAGGGCGTCCTGCCCGTGTGCACCTTGAAGGGGAAGATGCGGGAGCTCGGGTCGGAGACGTCGCCGATGGGCCAGGACATGCGCACAGGGGCCGAGGGGTCGATGACGTCCTTGGCCGTGGTGCCCTTGATGGAGCCGTTGAACCATTCGTAGCGAGGGACCACGTTCTTACCCCAGATGAAGTCGCCCTTCTTGGGGTCGTAGTCGGGCTTGCCGAACTCGTCCTTCCTGGCCTCGCGCTTCTTGTCGCCGGCCGTGGACCAATCCCAGTGCATCTTGGTCGGGTTGACGCGGGCGTAGGTCGGGATGTGGCAGGACTGGCAGGCCACCTTGTCGGTGTGGTCGTTGGCCTTCTGATTGGTCTTGTGCGGCTGCGCGCCGTGGCAGGACTCGCACATGATCTTGGGCGTCAGGTCGTCCTCCAAGAGGCTCTTGCGCTCCTTGGAGGCCGGGGTGGCATAGATGCGGCC
>NZ_KE386803.1:0-72965 GCF_000428825.1 Desulfomicrobium escambiense DSM 10707
CCGACGAGCTCTGGGTGGGCCCATTCTCGGTCGCCAGCTGCTTGAGGTTACCCATCATGTCGTGGAAGAATTTGCAGAACTTGACGCACACAACTGATTAAAATAAAAAAGCCCGGAAATTCCGGGCATTTTTGTTGCGATGGTGGGCCAACCAGGGGTCGAACCTGGGACCATCCGGTTATGAGCCGGGGGCTCTACCAACTGAGCTATTGGCCCGCCTGTGACGGTTTGGAGTTGTTATGTTTCCGCGGCCTTATTTGTCAAGGTTGGCGCGTCGGCTTTCCTTGACGTGGCTGATGGCCGCTCGGCCGGCCAGGGCGCCTTCGCCCACGGCCACGCTGATCTGCAGGAAGCGGCCCACGCAGTCGCCGGCGGCGAAGACTCCGGGGATGTTGGTGCGCTGTTCGCGGTCCGTGTCGATGAACTGGCCGTTGCGCACGAGGCCCAGGCTGTAGGCGAAGTCGTTGGACGAGGCCTGGCCCATGGCGATGAAGAGCCCCTGGGCGTCGATCTGTTCCCCGCCGTCCATGACCACCTGCTCCAGACCGCCGTTTCCGGCCAGGCTCGTGATCTTCGACTGCAGCACGGGTATGCCGCTTTCACGCAGGCGCCAGAGGAATTCCTCGCTCATTTCCGGGGCCTTGCCCTGAGTGCAGACCTGCACGCTCGGCGTGTACTGCAGCAGTTCGAGGGCCTGGTTGGCCGCAAAATTGGCTTCGCCCACGACCATGACCGGCTTGCCGCGCATGAAGTATCCGTCGCAGCTAACGCAGTAGGACACGCCCTTGCCCTCGTAGTCGCCGAGATTGGCGATGCCCGGCCGGACCCTGGACACGCCCGTGGCCAGGACGAGGGCCGTGGCCTCGATCTCGCCGTCCTCGGTCTTGGCCACAAACTTCTGGTCCCCGTTATGGTGCATGGCCAGCACGCGGTCGCAGCGCATCTCCACGCCGAATTTGGCGGCCTGGGCGCGTCCCCGCTCGATGAGCTCCTTGCCCGTGATGGGCTCGGTGAAGCCGAAGTAGTTGTCGATCTCGTAGTCGCCCGCCACCTTGGGGGCGCAGCCGACGATCAGGGTGCGCATGCCGGCGCGGGCCGTGTAGATGGCGGCGGAAAGTCCCGCAGGACCCTGTCCGATGATGAGGATGTCGGTCTTTTCCATATGAAACGCTCCTGTCGTAGGGTTTGGCGAACTGATAAGACGGGGGAGCCGCCAAGGCAATGCGCCGGCGTCAGATTTTGCGGGGTGAGCGGGACAGACAGTGGCGCAGGGCCCGGCCCAAGGCCCCCAAATCCACGGGTTTGGAAATGACCCGGCAGACCCGCGCGGGACGAACGGTCAGTCCGGGAGTGGGGGAGGCCGAGGCCAGCACTACCGGGGCCTGGGACCCGGCCGCGCTCAGGGCCGCGCACAGCTCCTCGGTCTGTCCGGCGGTGCCGTCCTCGGTCAGCACGAGGTCCAGGCGGCCGGGCTTCGCGGCGACGGTTTCGACTCCCCGGCCAGGGCTGTCGGCCGGGATGGGCTCGTAGCCGAGCCTGGTCAGACAGGCGCAGGTCGCGGCCCGGACTTCGGGGTCCGACTCGACGACCAGGATGCGCTCGCCGCAGCCCATGATTTCCGGAGGCGCCGCAGCCTCGGCGCTTTCCGCGGGCGCATGGGGGCTGGCCGGCAGGCAGACCTGCACCGTCAGGCCGCCGGACTCGTTGCGGGCGAAACGCAGCTTGCCGCGCAGGGTCTTGACGATCTTCTGGGTCACGAAGAGCCCCAGGCCCGTGCCCTCGTCCTTGGGCTTGGTGGTGAAGAAGGGTTCGCACAGCCGCGGCAGGTCCTCGTCGGGGATGCCGGGTCCGTTGTCGGACACGGTGATGACCGTCAGCACGCTATCCGGATCCGTGACCAGCAGCTCTGGATCCTGGTCCGAGTGCCGGCGGACCGTGATCACGATGCGCGGATCCGGCGATCCGGCCAGGGCGTGCACGGCGTTGTTGGTCAGGTTCATGAGAATCTGCTGCAGGTGAACGGGGTCGCCGAAGAGGGCGCCCGGCTCGGGGTCGAGGCTCGCTTCGATGGCGATGTGCTGGGGCGTCGTCCCGCGGATGATCTCCAGGGCCTCGAGCATGGCGTCGCGGATGGGGAAGCGCGTGAACTCCTCATGCATCTTGCCCGTGAAGTGCAGGATGCTGCGGATGAGGGACGTGCCGCGCTGGCAGACGCGCAGGATGCGTTCCAAGTCCTCCTGGTCCGGGGCCTCGCCGGCTTCGATGGCCCCGCGGACAAGCTCGGCCGAGAAGACGACGGAGGACAGGATGTTGTTGAAGTCGTGAGCCATGCCGCCGGCGATGGTGCCGATGATGCCCAGCTTCTGCTGTTTGAGGAACTGATGCTCCAGTTCGAGGTTGGCCTTCTGCAGTTCCAGGGTGCGTTGCTGGACCTGGCGCTCCAGGCCAAGGCGGTATTCCTCGTTCTCGCGGATGAGCGCCGCCCGCTCCAGGGCCTTGTCCACGGCGTGGTGCAGGACCGTGGGCGAGACGATGGGCTTGACGAGATAGTCCCAGGCCCCCAGGCGCAGGGCCTTGACGGCCTCGTCCAGCCCGCCCTCGCCGGAGATGACCAGAACCGGCACGCGCTCGATGACGTCGGACAGGTGCGAGAGAAGGTCCAGGCCGTTCATGACCGGCATCTTCAGATCGACGATGAGCAGGTCCGGCCGGCGGGCCCGGAAAAGGTCGAGGCCCTCCAGGCCGTTGCCGGCCTGCAGGACCTCGAATCCGCGTGACTTGAGCACCGTGCCGGTGGTGGCGCGGATGAACGCGTCGTCATCCACCACCAGAACGGTCGTGGGGCGTGTCTCGGGCATCCTAGAACTTGTAGCCGATCATGCGCAGGAGCTTGGAGCGCTTGGCCTTGTCCTCGTCGGTCTCCACGCCCTTGGAGGCGAAGCCGTCGACCACGCCGAGGATGCCGCGCCCCTGGTCCGTCTGGGCCACGATGGCCTGGACCGGGTTGGCCGAGGCGCAGAAGAGGCGCACGACCTCGGGCACGTTCTGGATCGTGTTGACGACGTTGATGGGGTACATGTCGCGCATGAAGAGGATGAAGCTGTGCCCGCAGGACAGGGCCTGGGCGTTTTCGGCGGCCAGCTGGACCAGATCCGGGTCCGTGCCGGAGGTGCGGATCAGGCAGGCGTCGGAGGCCTCGCAGAAGGCCAGGCCGAACTTCGCGCCGGGCACGGTGTTGACCATGGCCTCGTGCACGTCCTCAACCGTTTTGATGAAGTGCGACATGCCGAGGATCATGTTCAGGGACTGGGGGTTCTTGATCGGGACGATGGTCAGCTCCATCGGATGCTCCTTGGTGTGGAATTGGCTACTTCTGGACCCTGGACGAACCGTCGCTGGAGCGCAGCACGCGCACCCGTTCGCCGGGCGAGAACTGGACATCTGCTTCCTGGACGATGGACAGGACCTGCCCGGTGTCGAGTTCGACCATGATTTCAAGGCCGTTGCGTCTGGTCAGGCCTTCCTCGGACACGGCGCCCACGGCCGCGCCGCCCAGGGCGCCAATCACGCCGCCAACGACCCGTCCTGCTCCGCCGCCGACTTGGCTGCCGAGGACGCCGCCGGCCACGCCGCCGGCCACGGTCCCGAGGCCGCTCTGGGTGCCCTCGATCTGGACGCTGCGGACTTCACGCACCGTTCCGTAGTTGACCGTCATTTCCTGCCGCGCCTGGTCGCGGGAATAGACCTGCCCGGACCGGCTTGATGCGCAGGATGCCAGAAACCCTGTCCCGACAAGCAGAACGAGGGCGATGATGCACGTCATGTTGCGTTTCAGCATTGTTCGCTCCTTGGTTTCGGTGATCGGAAATGTCCGGCGTCCATGCGATGCACGGCCGAAACGAACCATACTCCATAAGTATAGGCGCTTGGCGAGGCGGGTCAAGGCAGGCCCCCGCCGGGAGGCTCACTGGCCGGGCATGGCCGGCTGCGCTGACTGGGCGACCCTGTCGCTTGGCCGCAGCGCGTCGTGGAGCACATTCTCGGGGTCGGCGATGTTCTTGGCCCGCAGCACCTTGAGGAGCTTTTCGTAGAGCGTGTCGAGGTCCACGTATTGGGCCACGGACTTGTACTCCGGAAGGGTCAGCACCGAGGAGTAGACGGGCAGATTGTCCGCATCGTGGCCGTTCAGGATGACGAAGGAGAACGCGCGTTCGCCCTGTTCGAAATCCAGCTTGAACTCCTTGATGTCGGTGTTGGTGATGGTGCTCAGGTTGGAGATGGACTTGGCCCGGGCGAAGATGCCGGTCAGAATGCGCAGGCTGTCCTTCTTGACCTGGGCCAGGGCTTCGCGCTCGGACAACTCGATGAGCAGGATGGACTTGTTCAGCTCGTAGTAGAGGTCCTCGAAGATGCCGTGCTGCTTGAGCTCGTCGTAGAGGGTCTCGAACTCCGTGTGGTTGATCTTGCGGAAGTGGGCCATGTCCGGCCGTTCGTTCTCGACGGCCTCGAAATCCTCGCACACGTAGGGCACGATGGACGTGGTCTCGTAGAGGTAGAATTCCAGACCGATGGACCCTTCCTCGTCAAGCATGGCGGACACGGACAGGTCAGCCAGCAGGATGCCGCCGTCGATGTCCAGGCCGTAGCCCTCGTAGGCCTTGCGCAGTCTGGCGTCGGAGGCGTCGATGACGTAGTTGTAGATGGGGTAGGCCAGGCCGTCCTGGTCGTGGATGGCCAGCTCCTTCCAGGTTGAAAAGCGCGTGGAGACCATGTGCTGAAAAACCTTCTTGATGAATTTTTTCAGGCACATGGTGAAAAGCTTCAGTTCCTTGGCCCGGGAATTGGGCTCGTCGGATTCCTTGCCGGACGGCAGCTCGTCGAAATCTTCCTCTTCTGGCTTCATGCGTTTCCTCGTTTTCGTTCGCCGTAGGCCTTGGCCAGGCCGCCGTGGGATGTCTCCCGGTACAGGCTCGGCAGGTCGTG
Organism: Desulfomicrobium escambiense DSM 10707; assembly: GCF_000428825.1. Classification (NCBI taxonomy): domain Bacteria; kingdom Pseudomonadati; phylum Thermodesulfobacteriota; class Desulfovibrionia; order Desulfovibrionales; family Desulfomicrobiaceae; genus Desulfomicrobium; species Desulfomicrobium escambiense. Next base: position 4,984 of record NZ_KE386803.1, read on the forward strand.
CCCTGTCTCTTTCATGACTCGCACCACTTCGTCAAAGGGGATGCGGTGGGAACCGTCGGACAGGAGCACCATCTGCGCGATGCTCATGGCCTTGGTCGCGGCCATGGCGTTGCGCTCGATGCAGGGGATCTGGACCAGCCCGCCCACGGGGTCGCAGGTCAGGCCCAGATGGTGCTCCAGCCCCATCTCGGCGGCGTACTCGATCTGGCGGATGGTGCCGCCCATGAGCTGGGCCGCGGCCGCCGCTGCCATGGCGCAGGCCGAGCCGACCTCGCCCTGGCAGCCGACCTCGGCCCCCGAGATGGACGCGTTGTTCTTGATGACCAGGCCGATGAGCCCGGCCGTGGCCAGGGCCTGGAGGATGGCCCGGGGGCGGGATTCCATGGTTTCCTTGAGGTAGCGCAGCACCGCGGGCAGGACGCCGCTGGCCCCGCAGGTCGGGGCCGTGACCACGGTGCCGCCGGCGGCGTTCTCCTCGGACACGGCCAGGGCGTAGGCGGCCAGCAGGCCCGTGCGGCGCAGCTCGGCCCCGCCCAGGATGGCCTTCTGCTGGTACGAGCAGGCCTTGCGCGCCAGGCCCAGGCCTCCGGGCAGCACGCCTTCAGTGGTCAGGCCGCGCTCGATGCAGTCCTGCATGGTGCTCCAGACGGTCTGCAGGAAGTCCCAGACCTCCTCGCCCTCGTGCCGGGCCACGAACTCCCAGTAGGTCATGCCCTCCTCGGCGCACAGGTCCATGATTTCGGTCAGGGTATGCAGGTGGTAGACCTCGGGCGGGCGGCTCGACACGTCTTCGTCGCGCAGGGCGCCGCCGCCGATGCTGAAGACGGTCCAGGACTCGATGACATTTCCGTCGCCGTCCAGGGCCATGAAGTCCATGGCGTTGGGGTGCTCGGGGCGCCGCAGGCCCGGGGACCAGACGATCTCCACGGGCAAGGGGGCCAGGGCCTGGGTCACGGCCTTGTCCGTGAGATGCCCCTTGCCCGTGGCGGCCAGGCTCTCGTAGAGCACGACGCGGAAACCCGCGGCCTGGGGCACGCGGGCCCGGAAACGCTCGGCCGCCAGCTTGGGGCCCATGGTATGGCTGCTGGAGGGGCCGGCCCCGATGCGATACAATTCCCGGATGGATTCCATCCGCACCTCGCCAAAAATTGTGGTTGACCGGTCGAAAAAACCTGGGCCATGGAGTGCGCACGGGCCAAAGGGCCGCGGGCGCTGGCCCTTGGACTAGCCGTACCGCACAAATCCGTCAACAAGGAGCCGAAATGAAACGACCGGAACTCGAGTTCCCGCTCCACTGGGAATACAAGATCATCGCCGTGCGCACCGACGAGGCCTTCGCCGCTATCTGCGAGGTCATCCGCAGCCATGGCTTCGAAGAAAGGCCCGCGGCCAGCAACGTCTCGCGCAACGGGTCCTACGTGACCTACACCGTGCGCATGCACCTCGAAACCCGCGAGGTCCTGGACAGCCTGAGCCGCGCCCTGGCGGCGTGCGAGGGCGTGAAGTATCTCCTGTAGAAGACCGCGGCAGATGGGGAAAAACGGTAATGTGACAAAAGGCTTTTTTTCCGCTTGACGAGCAACGGGGAAACTCGTAGAAGCCTCTTCGTTGTCGGCGCGAAACAAGTTTGTATAGCTAATATGTTGACATGCTTCGCCTATTCCGACCCGTGGGCCAATAGCTCAATTGGTAGAGCATCTGACTCTTAATCAGCAGGTTCAAGGTTCGATTCCTTGTTGGCCCACCAGCTGCAAAAACAAGCCCCGCCGAGGAAACACTTCGGCGGGGTCTTTTGTTTCCGTCTTTCCAGGGCTGACAGAAGAACTTCTCCCTCCACTGTTGCGCACAATCTATCTGGAAGCGGTGCCACACTCTGACTTCGGCTCACCTTCCGGGGAAGAAGACTGCCGTGGTGCCAACCGGTGCTTCCATTTCGCGACAGCTACACTCCCCGCGTCCGTCCCAGCCTCGGCAACAGCGCTAAAACCAGGGCGCTGGTGGCCACGCCGACCAGGGCCAGGGTCAGGATCTTGTTGTCCCAGGGCAGGGCGATGAACCACATGGCCGTGGCGCCACCCACGAAGTAGGTGAACATGATGAGCGACGCCGCCGAGCCCGCGTCCTGCCGGACCTGTTCGAGCAGGAAGTTGCTGCTCGGCGGGCGGGTCATTCCCAGGCTCATGGTCAGGAAGGCCATGGGCACGGCCATGCCCCAGGGACCGAGTTCCGCGCAGAAGGCCAGGGCCACTGCTCCGGCCAGGATGCCGGAGTACCCCATGATGATGATCTTGAATCCGGGCACATGCCGCTTGAGCAGGCGGCCGCAGATCCAGAAGCCGAGCATGAGCGCCGCGGAGTTGAAGGCGAAGAAGTAGCTGTAGACCTGTTCGCTCAGGCCGAAGTGGTCGATGAAGATGAATGCGGACCCGCCGATGAAGCAGAAGAGCGGGGTCATGCCGAGGGCGATGAGGGTGCACAGCGTCATGAAACGCAGGTTCGAGATGAGCTTCACATACGCCTTCAGGACCTGTCCGAGGCTTCGGCCCGTGGCCGGCGCGGGTTCCTTCAGCCTCCACACGCCCCACATGGACACGACGCCCAGCACGACCTGGGTGTAGAAAATGACCGGCCAGCCCGCGACGTTCAGGATGAGCCCTCCGAGCACCGGGGCCAGCATGGGCGCCAGGGACACGATGACGGCCATGTGGGCCATGACGCGCTCGCGCTCGGCCCCCTCGAAGCAGTCCTTGGTCATGGCCAGGGACAGGGTCGCGGCCGAGGCGGCGCCCATACCCTGCAGGATGCGGCCGGCCACGAGCATCCACGGGCCGTCGGCCGCGGCGCAGACCAGGCAGGCCAGGATATAGATTGAAATGCCGGCCATGAGCACGGGCTTGCGGCCGTAGCGGTCCGAGATGGGGCCGTAGAAGAGCAGGGCCAGGCTGAAGCTGACGAAGAAGGCCACCAGAGTCAGGTTGATGGTCGCCTCGGTGGTGTTCCACAGGGCCGTCAGGGATGGCAGGGCCGGCAGATACATGTCCGTGGACAGGGGCGGAAAGGCGGCCAGCAGGGCCAGGATGAGCAGGGCTCGGATTTTGGTCGGGGCTGATGTTGTCATGGTCGTCGTGTGGTGAAAGGGTGAGGGGCTGCCCTACTCCGCAGCCCGCTGGCAGGCAAGAAAAAAGCCTTTGCGCCGCATTCCGGCCTTCTGGAACGCGGCCTGCAAGAGACGGGGTGCAAGGAACTTTTTTCCGGAGGCATCCCATGACCATCGCGCCCCTGGCCGTTCTCGGCATCGCCAACGCGGCATTCTCTCTCATCGGCTCCCTGGCCGACGCAGTCAGCCGTCCCGACCCAAGGCCTTCACAAGCCACGCAGCAGGCGTATCCGCAGGCCCAGGAATCCGTCTGGCACCAACTCGGCAAGGGCATCGACGTCCGCGCCCTGACGCGGGACGAACTGGCCGCCGTGTCGCAGCAGCTCTACCGCAGCGGGGCCATCGGCCTGGACGACCACGCCGCCATGAGCCTCGACCCGAGCTTTGCGGGCTCCGCCGAACTGCTGACGTCGCCCGACGGCAGCGGCCGGGTGGACTGGATGGCCGAATTCCAGGCCCGTCTGGCCCGCCATCTGGAGCGGGGCGACGAAAGCTCCGCCGCCCAGGATCGGCGCGTTCTCGACATTCTGGGCCGCCTGCAGGCCGGCGGCAAGGGCGTCACGTCCATTAGGGTCTGAAACGGCAGAGTTTGCCCGGCTCCTTTCCCCTCGAAGGCCATGCTCACGGAGTCTGATCCGAAACGGCGGGGCGCGTCAACGCCCGTGCAAACAGTGACGGGTGTGCCCAGGACGGAAAAAGCGGCGCGTCCAGGGATAAGGGCGCGCCGCTTTTCGGAAATTCAAGGAAAGGGGGACGCTGTCAGATGATGTCCTTCCTGGGCTTGAGGGAAATGAGCTCCACTCCTGCCTGGTACATGCCGGACCACCCCCCCATCTGCTGGTTGCACCAGCGCACCATTCCTATCATGAAGTCCGGCCGCTCGTAATCGATGGCGCCGCTCGCCTCGTCGGCCGGGAAGACCTTGATCAGCACGTCTTCGACGGGCAACGGGTAGTCCAGTTCAAGCAGGAGCCCGTAGGCGCTGTGGTTGATGATGCGGGCGGGGAAAGGCGAGTCGTAGGCGGGCGAGATGATGCCGCACCGCCTGAGGCTGGCCGCGCGCGGGTATTTTCTGTTTTCCGAGTTGTCTGACATGGTTGTCTCCGGCTTGATTGACACAGGTGTGACGCTCCGCGTCGAGAGCATGCTGCCGCCAAGTCCGCCGGGTCAGGGGTCGGGCCTGGCCGCGGCTCATTCTGACAACGAGTCGGTATCATTCTCTATTCACGTTGCCAATCCTTGTCTGACATTTTTATTCCCCAGATGTGCGTTTCGGGGTCCGCTCGGGCCGCCAGGCGCAGGGCCGGGCTGCGGCAGGGCGGCGCAGAAACGCGCACGGGCGATCATGCGCAGCGCGTGATCGCCCGTGAACCGCAGCCTCTGGAGACACGTCTAGATCAGCACGTCCACAGGCTCCGCCGGAGGTTCGGTTGCGGTCTCCGCGGCTGGCTGGGTCCCGCTGCCTCCGACCATGGAGTTGTAGATTTCCAGAAACTTGGCGTAGGCCTGCCCGTTTCCCTTTGGCGGTGAAAGGGGAGGCAGAGCCTGGGTGTCCGTCACGCTCTGCCGCAACCCGGCCATGAGGCGCGTGAGTTCCTCGCGCACAAGATCGTTTGCGGTCGGGGTTTCCGCAGGCTGGCCCGTCCCTTCGACGCCCTCTTGGTCCTGGGGCGGCGGGGTGATGGTGGTGCTGAGGTCCTCGGTGTTCTTGACCGGCGCTTCGGCCTCGGCCGCGATGTCGGCAGCCATCTCCGTGATGGTGTCGGCGGCGGTGCCCTTTGTCGGCTCGGCCAGAGGTTCGGTCAAGGTTTCTGCTGCCTGTCCGGCGGGTTCCGCCAGGGACAGCAGGGCGGCTTCGAGGGAGTCCAGCGCGCCGTTCAGATCCGTTTCCCCGTTGCGGAATTTCGTGAGGATTTCGTCGGCGGCCTGCTTGAAGCCATCGGCCAGGGCGGCAAGGTCATCCTCCGTCATGCCATCTGTTCCGAGCAGTGCTGCCAACGGCCCCCCGCTGGTGTCTCCGAGTTTGGCAATCAGATCCTGCACGCCGCTTTCCAGTGACCGCCCGGCATTGGCGGCTCCCGCCGCCTGGAGTTCGTCGAAGAAATTGATGCGCAGGCGCACGTCGGCCACGCCCTTGAAGTGCCCTTCCTGCAGGAGGCGGATGACCCCTCTGGCGGCCCCGCCTTCGTCATCCGCGCCCGCCGCACCCACGGCGGACGGCTTGGCCTTGGCCGCTTCCCTGGCTGCATGCCTGGCCTCCAGGACGCTCATGTCGCCCTGTTCCGGCCGGAGCTGTCCCCATGCCTGCGAATTTCCTGCACCGTGCACGTTCATGGCCTTGCCTCCTCTGAAACTGATACTCTTGCCATGTAACCTTTATCGGCATTGTGCGTGATTTCTTTACGGCGGGCGCACCCCGCATTTCATGCAGACATGGCGTTTACATTGTCCCGGCCATCGGGTAGGGCGCCCTTGTTTCGCACGGCGTTTGGAAATGTAGTGTGAAATGAGAGTGTTATGATCGAAAATCGATAATGTGTAGTAGATCGGCAAGGAGCCTGCAGTGTCTCAGGAACTGAACAAGAAATTCGGTCTGTTCACCGCCATCGCCATGGTGGTCGGCATCGTCATCGGCAGCGGCGTGTTCTTCAAGGCGGAGAAGATCCTCACCGCCACGGGCGGGAATCTGCCGCTGGGCATCCTGTCCTGGGTCATCGGCGGGCTGATCATGATCTCCTGCGCCTGCACCTTCGCCATCATGGCCACCAAGTACGAGCGGGTGAACGGCATCGTGGACTACGCCGAGGCGGCCATGGGTCGAACCTACGGGTATTATGTCGGCTGGTTCATGGCCATGATCTACTACCCGACCCTGACCTCGGTCCTGGCCTGGGTCTCTGCTCGCTACACCTGCGTGCTCTTCGGCTGGGACATCACCGGCGGGCAGTGTATGACCATCGCCGGCTTCTACCTCGTGGCCAGCTACGCCCTGAACGCCCTCTCGCCCGTCCTGGCAGGGAAGTTCCAGGTCACGGCCACGGTCATCAAGCTCATCCCCCTGGCGCTCATGGCTGTGGTCGGCACCGTCTACGGCATGGGCAACGGCATGATCATGCGCAACTTCACGACCGTGGTGACCGAGGTCGAGCCCACCGTGGCCCTGTTCACCGCCGTGGTGGCCACTGCCTTCGCCTACGAAGGCTGGATCATCGCCACGAGCATCAACGCCGAACTCAAGGACTCCAAGCGCAATCTGCCCATCGCCCTGGTGGCCGGGACCTTCGGCGTCATGCTCGTCTACATCCTCTACTACGTGGGCCTGGCCGGCGCCGTGACCAACGAGACCCTCATGGCCGGCGGCCAGGAAGGGGCCAAGCTCGCCTTCGAGACCGTGTTCTCGAATCTCGGCGGGACGCTGGTCTTCGTCTTCGTCATCATCTCCTGCCTGGGCACCCTGAACGGCCTCATGCTCGGCTGCACGCGCGGCATCTACTCCATCGCCGCCCGCGGCGAGGGCCCTGGCGTAGCCATGTTCCGCCAGATCGACCCCGTCTCCAACATGCCGACCAACTCGGCCATCTTCGGCCTGCTGCTCTCGACCGTCTGGCTGGTCTACTTCTACGGGGCCAACCTGACGGACCCGTGGTTCGGCTTCTTCTGCTTCGACTCTTCCGAACTGCCCATCGTGTCGCTCTACGCCATGTACCTGCCGATCTTCGTGTCCTTCATGCGCAACGAGGGCGACCTGCCCGTGCTGACGCGCTTCGTGCTGCCGGCCCTGGCCCTGTGCGGCAGCCTCTTCATGATCTACGCCGCCTGCTACGCCCACGGCATGGCCGTAGTGGCCTACCTTGCCATCTTCGCCGTGGTCATGCTGGCCGGGGCGGTGCTGGCGAAATCCAGAGCCCGGGCCTGACAGGCTGCGACGCATCGGGATGGCCGAGCATCCCCCGCAAAAAGCGAAACCCCCGACCGATGGCCGGGGGTTTCTTTTTTCAGCGCAGTTCCACCGCCCACGATTCGAGGGGCGGCATCGTCGTGACGAGCTTCTCGCGCTGCAGGAACTCCGAGAAGCGCAGGTAGCGGGTCTGATCCAGGGCTCCCGGACGCAGGGCGAAGCGGGGCAGGGTGTCGCGCCAGGCGCGGCGGTTCAGTTCGTCGTCCAGGGAGGCCCGGTCGCCGGAGACGAAGAGCTTCCAGCTCTCCTCGGGATGGTTGACCAGGAACTGCACGCCTTCCTCCAGGGCGTCGACGAAGCGGCGCAGCCTCGGGTCGGCCGTGTTCTTGGACGCGGCCACGAGGATGAGTTCGTCGTAAGGCGGCACGCCGTGTTCCTCCACGAAGAAGGCCCGGCCCGGACGGCCCTCGATGTCCATCTGGTTCAGCTCGAAGTTGCGGAAGGCGCCGATGACGGCGTCGGTCTGGCCCGTGAACAGGGACGGGGACAGGGAGAAGTTGACGTTGACGAGCTTCACGTCGCCCAGGGTCAGGCCTTCCTTTGCAAGCATCGCCTTGAGGATGGCCGTCTCGAAGCCGCCCACGGAATAGCCGATGGTCTTGCCCTTGAGGTCGGCAATGGTCTTGATGGGGCCGTCCTTCAGGACCACCAGCGAGTTGAGCGGCGTGGCGACCAGGGTCGCGATGCGCGTCAGGGGCAGGCCCTCGGCCACCTGCACCTGGTGCTGGTGCTGGTAGGACACGGCGATGTCGGCCTGGCCGGCTGCCACGAGCTTGGGCGGGTCGTTGGGGTTGGACGGGGCAATGAACTCCACGTCCAGGCCGTGCGCCTTGAAGAAGCCCTTTTCCTGGGCCACGAAGAGGGGCGCGTGGTCGGGGTTGACGAACCAGTCCAGGAGCACGGTCAGCTTCTCGGCCTGGGCCGTCGTGGCGAAGAGGAGGAGGGATGCGAGGATGATGAGTTTTTTCATATTGCGTCCTTGTGGTTAAAGTATTGCGGATGGTTTGGGGTATGGGGTGTGGCAGGGCGGCCGCGCACCGGTCCGCTGCGGCCCGACACGCTGGGGCGGTTCCTCGGGCGGTGCGGAGACGAAGATGGATCCCCGCCTCCGCGGGGATAACACCGATATGGGCCTTGGGGTGGACGCTTTGGACGTCGTCAATGATCCTGCGCACCACTTCTGAGTCATTCCCGCGAAGGCGGGAATCCATGCCTTTGCAAACGCAATCCTGCGCACCACTTCTGAGTCATTCCCGCGAAGGCGGGAATCCATGCCTTTGCAAACGCAACCCTGCGCACCACCTCGAAGTCATTCCCGCGAAGGCGGGAATCCATGCCTTTCCTTCCACTGCGTCGCGGGCTCCCCAATTCCGCGAGTTTGACTCGGGGATATGGCGCACAGGTGTTTTCATTGCCCTGCATCCCTCGGCTGCCAGAAGACCAGCCTGTCCAGCAGCCGGTCCACGAGAAAATAGAGACTCAGGGACGCCGCCGCCAGAACGGTCAGGGCGGCGAACATGAGGTCGATCTGCATGCGCGCGTTGGCGTGCAGCATGAAGTAGCCCAGGCCCCGGCTCGAACCCACCCATTCGCCGACCACGGCGCCGATGGGGGCAACGGCCGTGGCCACGCGCAGGCCGGCGGCGAAGGACGGCAGGGCCGAGGGGATGACGATGCAGGTCAGGACCTTGAGGGGCCTGGCGTCCATGATGCGGGCCAGCTCCAGCAGGTCGGCGTCGGTGCGGCGCATGCCCGAGTAGAAGGATGAGGCCACGGGGAAGAAGATGATCAGCACGGCCATGGCCACCTTGGAGGCCATGCCGTAGCCTAGCCACAGCACCAGGATCGGGGCCATGGCGAAGACCGGGATGGCCTGGCTGGCCACCAGCACGGGCAGCATCCAGCGCTTGAGCAGCGGCGAAAGGATCATGGCCAGGGCGGCCGAGGAGCCCAGGAGCGTGCCCAGTCCCAGGCCCAGCAGGATCTCCGTCAGCGTTGTGCCCAGATGCCCGGCCAGGACCGGCAGGTGCGCGGTCAGGGCACGGGCCACGGGCAGGGGGCCGGGCAGGATGTAGGGAGGGACGCCGGTCAGGGCGACCAGCAGCTGCCACAGGCCCGTGAGGCCGACCAGCAGGGTCAGGGGACGCAGGGCCTTCACGCGGCCTCCGCATTCATGAGCCGGGCCAGCAGCTGCGCATACAGGGCCGCCAGTTCCGCACCGGGTTCCCGCGGCGTCCGTCCCGCGGGTTCGACGATTTCCATGACCCGCGCCGGGCTGCCGCCCAGGACCACGATGCGGTGTCCCAGGCGCAGGGCCTCCATGGGATCGTGGGTGACCAGGACCACCGTGGCCCCTGAGGTCAGCTTTGCCGCCAGATTCTGCAGCCGCACGCGGGTCAGGGCGTCCAGGGCCGAGAAGGGCTCGTCCATGAGGATGACCGGCCGCTCCTCCATCAGCGTGCGCAGCAGGGCGCCGCGCTGGCGCATGCCGCCGGACAGGGCGGCGGGGAGCTTGTCCTCGCTGCCGGCCAGGCCCGCCTCGCGGATGAGGGCCAGGGCCTTGTCCCGTTTTTCCCCGCACAACTCGCCGCGCAGCCTGGCGCCCAGCAGGACGTTGTCCAGCAGGGACAGCCAGGGCAGGAGCAGGTCATTCTGGCTCATCCAGGACACGGCCGTGTCCGAGCCCTCCTCGAAGCGCACGGAGCCCGAAAAGGCGTAGTGCGGCGTTCCGGCCATGATCCTGAGCAGGGTCGACTTGCCGCAACCGCTGGGGCCGAGGATGCAGGTCGTCCGCCCGCCCGGGATGGTCAGGTCGAGCTCCCGGAAGATGGGCCGTCCTTCGAAATCGAAGGACAGGCCGTCCAGGGTGATGGCGGATGCGCCGGGCGCCTGTGCGGGGTGCGCCGGGCCTGGATGGCTTGAAGTCTCAGGCATCACATGAAGAATTTGTAGAAGTGGTGCACGGGCCCGTGCCCTTTGCCGATGACGTACCCGGCGCCGGCGCGGATGGCGCCGCTGATGTACTCCTTGGCGTTGCGCACGGCCGTCTCCACGTCGTGGCCTTTGGCCAGGTTCGAGGCGATGGCCGAGGACAGGGTGCAGCCCGTGCCGTGATTGTTGCGTGTCGGGATTCGCTCGCCGCGCAGGGTCACGACGCGGTTCTCCGGGCCGATGAGCAGCGTGTCGTCGCTGTCGCCCGACTCCAGGTGCCCGCCCTTGACCAGCACGTTTTCGCAGCCCAGGGCTGCCAGGTCCATGACCGCGGCGCGGGCCGCCTCGGCCGTGTCGATGTCGTGGCCCAGCAGGACCGAGGCCTCGGGCAGATTGGGCGTGATGAGGGTGGCCAGGGGGATGAGTTCGCGCTTCAGGGCGTCGATGGCCTCGTCCTGCAGCAGTTTGTCCCCGCTCTGGGCGACCATGACCGGGTCCAGGACCACGATGCGCACGCCGTGGCGCGTCAGGCCGGCGGCCACGGTGCGGATCAGCTCCGGCGAGAAGAGCATGCCGATCTTCACGGCGTCGGCCCCGATGTCGCCCAGCACCGCGTCCATCTGCGCGGCCACGAAGTCCACGGGCACGGCGTGGATGCCCGTCACTCCCAGGGTGTTCTGGGCCGTCAGGGCGGTGATGACGCTGGCGCCGTAGCAGCCGTTCGCGGCTATGGTCTTCAGGTCGGCCTGGATGCCGGCGCCGCCGCCGGAGTCGGAGCCGGCGATGGTCAGGACGCGTGCGTATGTCTTGGGCTGGTTCATGATGCCTCCCGTGCCCTTCGGATGATGTTTAGAAGCTCGGCCGCGGCCCTTTCGGGGTCGGCCGCGGAAACGATGGCCGAGACCACGGCGATGCCGTCGCACCCGGCCCGGATGACGTCGGCCGCGTTGGCCGGGCCGATGCCGCCGATGCCCACGACCGGCAGGGACACGGCCGCACGGATGGCCGCGACGCCGGCCAGGCCCAGGGGCGGGGCCGTGTCGGTCTTGGTCGGGGTGGCGAAGACCGGGCTCACGCCGATGTAGTCGGCGCCTTGGGCCTGGGCGCGCACGGCGTCCTCCACGCACTCGGCCGACACGCCGATGAGCATGTGCGAGCCCGTCAGGCGGCGGGCGTCGGCGACAAGCATGTCGGTCTGGCCCAGGTGCACGCCGTCGGCGCCCACGGCCAGGGCCACGTCCACGCGGTCGTTGATGATGAGCGGCACGCCCGTCCCGGCCAGGATGTCGCGCACGGCCCTGGCCTCGCGCACGAACTCCCGCGTGCCGCAGCTCTTTTCGCGCAGCTGCACGCAGGTCGCCCCGCCGGCCACGGCCGCCCGCACGATGTCGGCCGTGTCGCGGCCCAGAGACAGCCCGCGGTCCGTGACCAGGTAGAGGGAGTAATCAGGCATGGCGCTCCTCGCGGATGCGGCACGAGGCCGCCAGTTCCTCGGGGGTGATGGCGTAGAGGGCGTCCAGCAGGTGGACCTGGAAGGAGCCCGGCCCCTCGGCCCTGGCCCCGGCGCGCTCCCCGGCCAGTCCGAGGAAGGCCAGTGCGGTGGCCGCGGCGGACAGCGGGTCCGGGTCAACGGCGTGGAAGGCGCCGACCAGGGCCGTGGCCGTGCAGCCCGTGCCCGTGACGAAGGGCATGAGCGGGTGACCGCCCTCGATGAAGAACGCGCGCCGGCCGTCGGTGACGAGGTCCGTGGGGCCGGTGATGGCCAGGGTGACGCCGAGTTCCAGGGCCAGGCGGCTGGCCACGCGCGCGGCGTCCTCGACGGAGTTGCAGGAGTCCACGCCCTTGATGGCGGCCGACTGGCCGGAGAGGGACAGGATCTCCGAGGCGTTGCCGCGCACCACCGAGACCTTGGTTTCGGCCAGGATGGTTCTGGCCGCATCCGTGCGCAGCTTCGTCGCGCCGGAGCCCACGGGGTCCAGGACGATGGGTTTGCCGAGTTGCGTGGCCTTTTTGCCGGCCTTGAGCATGGACGCGACCCAGGCGTCGGTCAGGGTGCCGATATTGAGCACCAGGGCCCCGGCGAAGGCGGCCATCTCCTCGACCTCGTTCTCGGCGTGGGCCATGACGGGCGACGCGCCGCAGGCCAGCAGGGCGTTGGCCGTGGCGTTCATGACCACGAAATTGGTGATGTTGTGGATGAGCGGCTTGTCCCGCCTCACGGCGGTCAGGTTCGCGGCGGCTCTGCGGGCCGGATCGGACATGGGGATACCTCGCACTGCTTGAAGGATGGGAGCGGTGGAGGCGAGGACTGTGTGGGGGCGCCGGGAGACCCGGCGGAAGTCTTGCAATTCCCTTCGCTGGCACGACCCAGATCAGGTTCAACGGGTATCATCTCAGGCTCCTCGCCACCCCTGCAAAAACTGCTTCCCGGCTATGGCAAGCCCGGCGAGGTGTCAAGGGTGCGCTACAGCCCCATGCAGCAGTTCCTCCCGGCAGCCTTGGCCTTGTACAGGGCCTCGTCGGCCCGCAGCAGGGTCGCGTCGATGTTTTCGCCGGGACGGTGCAGGGTGTAGCCGATGCTGATGGTCGGCGCGGGGGGGGCGTCGACGCGCGGGGCTTCGTGGACGCTTCGGCGCAGGCGCTCGGCCACGGCAGGGGCGTTCTCCTGCGCACATGCCGGGAACAGGAGCAGGAATTCCTCGCCGCCCCAGCGTGCGCAGAGGTCGTATTCGCGCAGGGTGAGTTCCAGGGCGCGGGCCACGGCGTGCAGCACGCGGTCCCCGGCGGCGTGTCCGAAGCTGTCGTTGACGGCCTTGAAATGGTCGATGTCGGCAATCATGACCGCAAAGGTGTTTTCCGGCCTGCGGGCGGCCTGGGCGGCTGCCTCCTCCAGACGACCCGTCATGTAGCGGCGGTTGGGCAGGCCCGTCAGGGAGTCGTAGTTGGAGGCGTGCTCCAGGCGTTCCTTGAGCTGGTGCAGCATGGTCTGGTACTGGTCGCTGATGCGCACGATCTTTTCCAGCTGCCGGACCTTGCGCTCGTATCGGGTGAGGTAGGCCTGGCTGCGATCGCGCTCTGCGGCCTGGAAACGGTCGGCGATGTGGGTCAGCCTGTCCAGGAGACGCTGCTGGTCGCGGTAGCGCTGGAAAAGCCCGGTCAGCGCGTCCTTCCATCCGTCGGGGGGCGTCTGGGCCGAGAGGATGGACTCGATCCGCTCCTCCAGGCTGTCGTTGCCGGTGCGTTCGCTCATGGTCAGGGCCTCGGGGCGATGGTGAACGGGAAGGAGCAGTCCTCCTTGAACTCTTCTGCCAGTTCGCCGACCCGCTCGTTTTCCGGGTCGTAGCTCCAGTGCACGCTGACCTGGCGCCCCCCTTGGTGGGCCTCCTCCAGGCGGTCGAAGATGTCCATCATGGCCCGGATGCTGCTTGTGTTGAGGTAGATCAGGGCAAGGTCGCAGGCCAGGGGGCCGCTGTCCTTCGCGAGGAAGCCGTCGATCCAGTCGATGATCGGCTGGAAGAATTCGAAGGGGTTTTCGGGGTAGGAGTCCCCGGCCATGGTCAGGCGCCCATCCTGGACGCTCGTGCGGACCAGTGGGGTGCTGGGGGTCTGGGCAAGGTCTATGTCGTTCATCTCGTACTCGTTTTGTTGTTTCAGAGCATGACGCGCAGGCTCAGGAAGCTGCGCCCGGAGTCGATGTCGCGCAATGTGGCCGCCAGCGGGCAGGAGGCCTTGCGCGCCATGTCGATGAGGCCCAGGCCGGCGCTGCCGTTCAGGGCTTCCCTGGGCTGGCGCAGCTGGGTCTTGAAAAGGGCCTTGAGGGCGGCGCGGTCCATGGCCGCCAGCTCCTCCACGCGCCGCACCAGTTCCCGGCCGTCCTGCGGGGCCACGACGTTGCCCGCGCTGATGACGTAGCGTCCGTCCTCGCGGGACACGACGATGGCGGCGTTGGTCGCGCCCGGAAGCTCCGGATGCTGATCGGCGTAGCGGCGGATGTTCTGGGTCATCTCGATGTAGACCGCGAAGATGTCGGCCACGGCGCTGGGCGCTTCCTGCTGGTGCTGGAGGTAGTCGCGCAGGGCGCGCCCGATCTCCTCGATGAGGGCGGCGTTGATGGGGCCGTTGAAGCAGACCATGATCTGCTTGCGGTCGAATATTTCCCGCAGGTCGTAGAGGTCTGGGGTGGTCATGAGTCGGTCTCCTTCGTGGGGGCGGGCGTCTGCTGGTCGAAGCGGAAGGCCAGTACGGTGATGTCGTCGCGTTGCGGCTTTTCCCCGCGGTAATCGTTCAGTGCCCCGGTCAGGGCCGCTTCCTGGCTCTCCAGGGGGAGGGTCGCGTTGTCCCGCAGCCAGGACGTGAATCCGCCGCGGCCGAAGGGCAGGCCCTTGCCGCCGCCGGACTGGTCCAGGATGCCGTCCGTGACGAGATAAAAGACGCAACCCGGCTCCAGGTCAAGGGTCAGTTGCGTGAAGGTCCTCGGTTTGCGGTCGTTGATCCCGCCCCGGTCCCCCCTGAAATTCCTGATTTCCCCGCCGCAGGCCGCGAAGAGGTCGATGTGGGCCCCGGCGAAGCGGACCGTCCGGGAAGCCCTCTCCACGTAGCACAGCCCGATGTCCATGGACGTCGCCAGGCGCTCCAGGCGCTGCGTGTCGGGCAGCATGTCCCGCACGGCCCTGTCGGCGCGTTCCAGCAGCGCCGCCGGCTGGCCGAGGCCGAGTTCCACGGTGGCGCGCTCCAGGGCGGCGTGGGCGATCATGGTCATGAACGCGCCCGGAACGCCGTGTCCCGCGCAGTCCACCACGCCGAAGAGGCATCCCCCCTCGTCCTCGCGGTAGAGGTAGAAATCCCCGCCGACCACGTCGCGCGGTAGCCAGACCACGAAATAGCGGCCCTGCATGCGGGTGTCGAGCTGCCGGTCGGGCAGGATGACGCGCTGAATGAGGCTCGCGTAGCGGATGCTCTCGGTCAGCTGGCGGTGGGTGGCGGCCAGCGTGGCGTGGGTCGTCTCCAGTTCGGCCGTGCGTTCGGCCACCCGCCGCTCCAGGTCCTCGGTATGGGCCTGGACTTCGGCCGCCATGGTGTCGAAGGCCTGGGACAGGGCCCCGATCTCGTCGTCGCGATCCGACCGCATGCGGATGCCGTACTGCCCCTGGGCGATCATTCCGGCCGAGGCGGTCAGGGCCAGCAGGGGTTGCAGCACGAGCCGGTCGAAGCCCAGGGTCAGGGCCAGGATGACCATGAGGACGATGACCCCGCCGCCGATCAGAGCCAGGCGGATGAAACCAGAGGACAGGACTTCGGCCGCCTCGGGGTTGACGCTGCTGACCACCGTCCAACCCAGCTCCGGAAGATGGGCCAGGGCCATCATCCGGCGGCCGTCGGGAGTGATCTGCTCCATGACCTCGACTCCCCCGGCCCGTCGCCGCACTTCGGCCAGCAGCCGGGACGCGGTTTCGCGTCCGGACTCGGTGCTCAGGCCGGCGAAAAGAGTCCGGTCCGAGTCCTGTTTGTCCAGGGCGCCGTATTCGATCCGCGACGGGTCGGGATGGGCCACGATGCGGCCCGCCGTGTCCACGATGAAGCTCATGCTTCCCTGGGTTCTGGGTGCGAGCATGCTGGCGAGGAACCGGTCGAGCCGCATGCCGGTCCCCACGAGGCCGAGGGGGGCTCCGGCCGCATTGCGGACCTGCACGTTGATCCAGAGGTTCGTGACCTTCAGCGTCGCGTCGGGGTTGACGTTCAGTGTGTAGGGGACCGCCTGCTCCATGGTCGAGAAATACCACGAGTCCCCGGTGTTGTTGCGGTCCAGGGTGTAGCGGTAGACGGCGCGGGGCCGCTCCGCATCCGCATAGTAGTAGGCCAGGGTGTGGTGGTGGATGACGAAATAGGCCCCGTCGGCGAAAGCCGGGCGGAAGCCGGCGGCCTCGGCCAGGAAACGCCCCCTGGCCAGAGGGTCCTGCTCGGCCAGGAGCCAGTCGCCCAGGGCGGTCAGGCCGGCGAAGCGCTGGGCGATGGCCAGCTCGCGTCCGACCAGTGACTGGATCTTCTCCCGTGTCAGCTGCGCTTCGGACACGGCCAGCCTGCGGCTCAGGTCCGCGGTCAGGTCGTGCAGGATGCGCTTGCCGACGGCGGCCGACATGAGGAGCACCGCCACGGAGATGGCCAGGAGCAGGATGCCGATCTTGCGGCGGAGTCCCGGTTGGCGTCGGGTGTGACCCGATGAGGATGTGGGGGGGTGGTGCATCTGAACCTCGGGCGGCAGTGTCTGACGTCCGCTTTGTATATGATTTTCAGCATAGTGCAATCACCAAAGCGCGCGTGGAGACGCGCACGGTCGCCTGTCGCGGAGCCTCCGGGCTTGTGCTCCGCATGGTTCATGCCTAAAGTCATACGTATGATGCGTGCCGGGTTCGGCGGGAATGGCAGGTATGTCGGTGTATGACGGGAAGAGGGCGGTCATGGGTACATTTCACAATGGTGGTTTCCGGGGCCTTCTCGGAGTCCTGCGGTCGAACTGGCCGTCGGGACTGCTGATCGCACTGGCGCTGTGCGCCCTTTCTCGGGACGCCGCGGCCCAGTCTCCTCGTCCCGAACCCGTCCGGGTGGGCAGCGTCTTCGCCATGACCGGCCCGGGCGCTGAGGAGAATTCCCCCAACTACCGCATCGTCAAGCTCGCGGCCGACAAAATCAACGCTACGGGCGGCGTTCTGGGCCGACCGCTGGAAATCGTGGAGTTGGACACCATGAGCTCGGCCCTCGGCGCGCGCCAAGCCGCCCATGACGCCATCAAGGCCGGCGTCGTGGCCGTGGTCGGCCCTTCCTGGAGCTCCCAGGCCATGGCCATGGGTCCGGTCCTGCAGCAGGCCGGCATCCCCATGCTCGGCGCCACCACCACCGCCCCGGGCGTTACGGCCATCGGGGATTACATCTTCAGGGTCTGCTACACCGATGACTTGCAGGCCAGGATTCTGGCACGCTTCGCCAGACAGGATCTCGGCGCCGTCCGCGCCGTGGTCGTGACCATTGCCGGCGACGTCTACAGCGAGGGGCTGAGCGCGGGCTTCACGCAACATTTCACGGCCCTGGGCGGGGTCGTGGCCGGACAGGTGCGCTACCTCCAGGACGCCATGGATTTCGCCGCACAAGTTGAGGCCGTCAGGCGCGAGGCCCCCGACCTGGTCTTCGTGGCCGGGTACACGCGGGATTCGGGCCTCCTGCTCAAGCAGGCGCGCGGCGCTGGTTTGGGCATGCCGTTCCTGGGCGGCGACGGCTGGACCGCCCTCGAACACTACCCATACCTCGACCCGGCCAGGGGCGAGAACTACTACGTCTCGCACTGGCACCCCGCCGATGCGTCCCCGGCCAGCCGCGAGTTCGTCGAATTGCTGCTGCGCGAGTTCGGGCCGGACGCCCTGGAATCCATCGACGCCGGCAACGCCAACGCCTACGACGCCCTCTGCCTTGTGGCCGACGCCATCCGGCGCGCCGGCAGCGCCGAACCGTCGGCCATTCGCGACGCCCTTGCCGCCACGGACGGCTTTGCCGGCGTCACGGGGACGATCTCGTTCAGAGGGTCCCGAGATCCCGTCAAGCCCCTGGTCGTTCTGCGCATCACGCCGGATGCCGTCGAGTTCGTGAAGAAGGTGGAGCCCTGATGGCGAGAAAAAGCATCGCTCAGCGCATGAACCGGGACATCATGGTGACCATCGCGGTCATCGCGGTCCTTTTCGTGGTCATGGGAAGCCTCATGCAGTTGCGCTGGAAAAACGACAACATCCAGTCCGTATGCCGTTTCCTGGACATGCTCGTGGCCCGCGAGCAGAGCCAGATGGCCAACGAGCTCTTCGAACGCAGGTATTCGGCTCTGGGGATGCGCGTCGCGCAGATAGGCGCCCTGGACGAGGTGCTGGAGGTTGTGCTCTACGACGCTTCCGGCAAGCCCCTCGTCCGCGTTGCGGGCGGGGCGTCCGACCTCTCCACGGCGGACGTGCCGGTTCTTGACGCCGTCCGTCCGGAACCGGGCGAACCCTACCGCTTCGAACACGATTTTTTGGCCCTGCGCTTCACCAAGGCCGTCACCGCCGCCGGGGAAGTCCTGGGCTGGGTCCGAATCAGCCATGACCTGTCTCTCCTGCGCAGGCAGATGCTCAGTTTCTTCGCCTTCTTCTTCGTGCTGCTGACCATCACCCTCATCTGCATGCTGACGCTTCTGCGCAGGAGGCTGCGTCAGTCCGTGGTCGTCCCCTTGCGGGAACTCGGCTCATCCATGCGGGCCACGGACTCCGAAAGCCTGTCCCGCGGCGTGTCTCTGCGCCAGGGCGACCTCGAGATCGCGAACCTCGGCGAGGCCTTCGAGGAGCTCCTGGCGCGCCTCGACCGGTCGTATCGCGAACTCGACGAGGCCAATGCCGCCCTCCGGCGCAGCGAAAGCCGGCTCTCGCGGGCCATCGGTGCCAGTACCGACGCCATCTGGGAGTGGTCCTACGCCACGGGGGAAACCTATTACAGTCCCCGCTGGTACGAGATGCTCGGCTACGCCGACCAGGAACTGCCCATGAGCTATGAGACGTGGCGCAGCCTCTGCCATCCCGGCGACTGCGAACAAACCGAGAGGGAGATTCTGGAGGCGGTGAACTCCAGGGGCCTCAAGTCGTACCAGGCCGAATTCCGCATGCGGACGCGGGGCGGGGGCTGGAAGTGGATTCTGAGCCGGGGCGACGTCATCGAACGCGACGGGGACGGCAACCCCGTTCTGCTGAGCGGCACCCACACGGACATCTCCGAGCGCAAGCAGGCCGAGGAAAGGCTCAGGCAGTCCGAGGAAAAATTCTTCCGGCTCTTCCGGCTCTCCCCTGACACCATCGTCCTCGTCAACGTCGAAACCGGACAACTCGTCGATGTGAACGATTCCTTCGTCGTGCTTTCGGGGTACTCGCGCGCCGAGGCCGTGGGCCGGACCTTCCTGGAACTTGGCATCTACCGCGATCCGGGCCAGCGGGATCTGCTCTACGGGCTGCTCGAACGCGACGGCACGGTGCGCAACCTTGAAATCGACGTGCGGCGCAAGGACGGTTCCGTCACGCCCTGCGCCGTCTCCAGCCAGCTGATGCAGATCGACGGGACGACACATCTGCTGGCGGTGGTGCGGGACATCTCGCAGATGAAACAGATGCAGGAACTCATGATCCAGAGCGAAAAGATGCGCTCCGTGGGCGGCATGGCAGCCGGCATCGCGCACGAGATCAACAATCCCTTGGGCATCATCCTCCAGGCGTCCCACAATCTCGTGCAGCGCATGCGCCCCGATTTCCCCAAGAACATCGAGGCGGCCGGGCGCATCGGCCTCAACATGGAACTTCTTGAACGTTACATGCGCGAGCGCAAGCTCGACGTGTTCATTGCGGACATCCATACGGCGGGCGTGCGGGCCGCGGAGATCATCCGGCGCATGCTCGATTTCAGCAGGATGAGCGAAACCGGGCGCACGTCATGCGACCTGCGGCGGCTGATCGAGCAGTCGGTGGCCCTGGCGGCCACGGACTACGATCTCAGGAAAAATTATGATTTCGGCCGTATCAGCGTGGAAATCGAGGTCGAGGATGGCCTGCCGCCCGTCGCCTGCACCGAGACCGAGATCGAGCAGGTCCTGCTGAACCTTCTGCGCAACGCTTCCCAGGCAATGGCCACGGCCGCTCCCCCGACCGCGCAGCCGAGAATCCGCATCCATGCATCCGCCCTGCCCGAAGGCGTGCGCATCTCGGTCGAGGACAACGGCCCCGGCATGGACGCCGACGTCAGCCGCCGGGTCTTCGACCCGTTCTTCACGACCAAGGCACCGGGGCTGGGCACGGGGCTCGGCCTGTCGGTATCCTATTTCATCGTCACCAAGAGCCACGGCGGGGATATGCGCGTCGAGTCCGAGCCTGGGAAGGGGGCGCGGTTCATCATCGACCTGCCTTCCGCCAAGGAGGAGACATGACCCTTTACGACAAGGTTCGTCTGGCCAGGGAGCGCTTGTCCGACGCCCTGGCGCGTTTCGGGGTCCGTGCCGCCGTGGGCTGGACGGGCGGCAAGGACTCCACCGTGGTCCTGGCCCTGTGGCGGGACGTGCTGCGCGAGGCGGGCGTCGGGGAGGCGCCTTTCGCCATCAACCTCGACACCGGCTGCAAGTTCCCGGAGGTGCTGGCCTTCCGCGACAGGCTGGCGCGGGATTGGGGCGTGGACGTGACGGTGGTCCGCCCTGAGGTCGACCTGGCGCGCTACCCGCTGGCCGCGGACCCGGTGCGGTGCTGCGGGGACCTCAAGATCAGGCCCCTGAACGAGGCCGTTTCCCGCCTGAAGATTCCCGCCCTGCTGACGGGCGTGCGCGCCGACGAGAACCCGGATCGCGCCCACCGGCCGTGGTTCGAGGACCACGGCGACCATGTCCGCATCCTGCCTATCCTGGAATGGACGGAGCTCGACGTCTGGACCTTCCTGGTGCGCGAGGGCATCCCGTGGTGCCCGCTCTACGACCACGGCTACCGGTCCCTGGGCTGCGTGCCCTGCACCTCCCGTTCGGGCCGCGGCGAGCGTTCTGGCCGCGACGCGGCCAAGGAGGAGCGCATGGCGCAGCTCAGAAGCCTGGGGTATTTTTAGGCTTTTCACTTCTTCCTGAACCAATTCATACGTCGTGCCCACAGAGGCGGGTTCCCATCCCTGCAGGGAGGGGCCGTCTCAGGGCGGTCGCGCTCCAGCCCGTCCCGGGCGGGGGCGTCGAAACTCCTTCGCGGGCCTCGTAAGGCGGAAACGTCGAGTGTCGGTGCGGAAAGGGTGGGGCAACGCGCCTGGCGACGTTTTCGCCAACGATGCCGGGCTCAGTCGGACAGTCGACGCTCCCCGCCCGGGACGGGCAGGAACGCTCGGGGCTGTGCGGTGGACGGGGGATCAAGAAAATTTCAAGGAAATTTCACGGCAGGAGCACGCTGACTCTCCCCCTGCCAAGGGGGAGTACCCGAAGGGGGAGGGGGTATTCTTCCCGGAACCGGACTGGGCTGCGTCGGATGAGCACGAGTCAACCACCCCGCCCTCCGGGCACCCCTCCTTGGCAGGAGGGGAGTTGAAGTCCGATTCAGATCGCGACCCGGTTCAGTTTTCCTGCGCCGC
The DNA here is from genome assembly GCF_000428825.1 of Desulfomicrobium escambiense DSM 10707. NCBI lineage: Bacteria > Pseudomonadati > Thermodesulfobacteriota > Desulfovibrionia > Desulfovibrionales > Desulfomicrobiaceae > Desulfomicrobium > Desulfomicrobium escambiense. Next base: position 26,172 of record NZ_KE386803.1, read on the forward strand.
GCACGCCTCCAGGGCGGCGATGTCGGGGATGCAGATCACGCCGCGTCCTTTCAGTTCGATGACGCCGTCCTTGGCCAGGGCGTTGAGCAGGGAGGACACGGTCTGGCGCGAGGAGCCGATGATGCTGGCCATCTGTTCGGTGTTGAGGCCCAGGGAGACCATGCCGCCGTCCTCGCACTTGCCGCAGTGCCGGCACTCCCGGCAGCGGGGCAGGCGCCTGGCCTCGTAGGCCAGGAACTCCACGAGGCGGTTGCGCACATCCTTGAAGGCCAGGGTGTCGATGACGGAGATGGCGTGGGAGAGAAGGTCGCCCAGGACGTGAATCATGGCCGAGTTGAAGCTCGGCATGGAGCCGAGGTGGCGCCGGACCTCGGCCACGTCGGCCACGAGGATTTCGAGGTCGTCCAGGGCCTGCACCCAGGCCCTGGTGTGCGTCGCGTAGACGTCCCCCGCGTCCAGCACGGCCATGGTGAATTCCTTGTCACGGTAGGCCAGCAAGACGCGGGCCCTGCCCCGGGTGACGATGAAGATCCGGTTGTCCTGCCTGGGGTGGAAGACCATTGCGCCGCGGACGAAGGCGCGGGCGTGGAACGCTTGGCGGACGGGCGCCATCTCGGGGCGTTCGAGATCCTGCAGCAGGGTGGTGTCGGTCAGGCGCATGAGCGGCTCCGGGTTCGCATCCGAAGGGAGGCGGCTGCCCGGGCCGGACAGCCGTTGCGGTCTTCATGCGTCCTTCGCGGCGTCATGTCCAGGCCGGGACCGCTCTTGCCCGGTCAGGACAATGCAAGCATGAGCCTGGCGCAGACTGCGTCGATGCCCGGTCCGTCCTCCAGGCCGAGAACGCTCGCCTGATCCAACTGGCGGGCGGTCAGGCTGGCCAGGGCCGGGACGTGGACCACTGCGCTGGGGAGGCCCTGCAGGTCAGGAAGCCGCGGCTCCCCGATACCGCGGTTCACGGCCAGCACCTGGCGCGAAAGACCCAGTTCGGCGGCCAGGGCGCCCACGCGCGCCGCCGTCTCCAGGGACCTCCTGCTGGGCTCGCTGACCACCACCAGCCCGTCAACGCCCTCCACGGTTCCCCGTCCCAGATGCTCCACCCCGGCCTCCAGGTCCACGAGCACGACGCTTCGCTCCCGCAGCATCAGGTGCGCCAGCACGGACTTGAGCAGGGCGTTGGCCGCGCAGGCGCAGCCGTCGCCGGCCCCGGTGATGGAGCCCATGGTCAGCAGGCGCTTGGTCCCCGTACGGCCGTTTCCGGCCTTCGCCACAGGCAGGTTGACGCTCAGTTCATCGGGCAGATCGGAGACGTCGGGGTTGAGGCTCAGGAAGCCCGAGCCGATGCGCTCCCGGATCAGATCCTCGCGGGCGCTCAACGGATCGGGCAGGTCGCCCGCGTCCAGCCCGCTGGCCTGGCCCAGGCTCAGGGCCGTGTCCGCGTCCACCAGGATGACGTCATGCCCGTTCCGGGCGAGATAGTCGCCCAGCCAGGCGCACAGCGTCGTCTTGCCCACGCCGCCCTTGCCGGCGAATGCGATCTTCATGCGTGCCTCCTTGTCGGCGGGGGAGCCTGCGCTCCCCCTTTTTGCATCCCGACGGTTCGGTCCGGCTAGGCGGACCAGCCCAGGGCCAGCCGCTTGGCCTTGATGCGTTCGTTGATCATCTCCGCCGCCTTCAGAGGGCCGGACTCCACGGCGAAACAGGCACCGAACACGTCGTCCAGGCCCTTGAGGGCCAGGGTCGTGATCATGTCGCTGCCCAGGATGTGCGGCGGCAGGCCGAGGTGGGTGTAGATGCCGCTGGCCACGGCGTAGAGGCCGATGGCCGCCGCCTTCTCGGAGTACCACTCGGGGGCGCTGGCCGCCACGGGCAGGTCGCTGATGTCCAGTCCCGCGTGATTGGCCAGGACCGCGCAGAGGTGCAGGATGCGCGAATTGTCCACGCAACTGCCCACGTGCAGCACCGGCGGGATGCCCAGAGCCCGGCAGATCCCGGCCAGCCCTTCGCCGGCCTGGTCGGCCGCTTCGGGTTCCAGCAGTCCGGCCTTGCCCATGGCCACGGTGGCGCAGCCCGTGACGACCACGAGGATGTCGCGCCGGATCAGTTCCCGGGCCAGGTTCACGTGCACATGGTCGTGCTTGAGCTTGGGGTTGTTGCAGCCCACGATGCCGACCACGCCGCGCACCTTGCCGGCCTGCAGGGCCTGGATCAGGGGTTCGGGAGTGCCGCCCAGGGCCTCCAGGATGGCCTCGTTGGAGAAGCCCGAGGTGATGGAAACCGGTTTGGACGGGATCTCGACCTTGGCCGGGTCGCGCAGGGCGAAGGCTTCCACGGCCATGAGCACTGCCTCGCGGGCCTTTTCGCGGGCGTTTTTGTAGCTGAACTCCATGTGGACGCCGCCGGGGAATTTGGCCTTGTCCGACGTGGACACGAACTTCGTGTGATAGCAGCCCGCCACGTTCACCAGGCTCGGCATGATGCACTGGTAGTCGACGATGACCATCTCCACCGCGCCGGTGACGATGGCGAGTTCCGTCATGAGGTGGTTGCCGGCCATGGGCACGCCCTGGCGCATGAGCACCTCGTTGCCCGTGCAGCACAGGCCCGCGATGTTGATGCCCGTGGCGCCGGCCTCTTTGGCCCTGGCCAGGATTTCGGGTTCCCGCGCCGCGGCCAGGATCATCTCCGAGACGATGGGGCTGTGCCCGTGGACCAGGATGTTGACCTGGTCCTCCTTCAGCACGCCCAGGTTGACCTCGGCTTTGACGGGCTTGGGGGTGCCGAAGATGATGTCCGAGACCTCCGTGGCGATCATGGACCCGCCCCAGCCGTCGGCCAGGGCCGCGCGACCCGCGTGCAGGCAGATGGACACGGGGTCGCAGTCGACGCCCATGTGCGTGCGGTGGAGCATCTCCACACATTCGCGGTCGATGCCGCGCGGCGAGCAGCCGAAGCGCTCCCAGACCACCCTGCGCTTCTGCGGGGCGCGGCCGCTGAAGGCCACGCCGTGGGACCGGCAGCCGTAGTCCTCGAAGAACAGGTCGGCCAGTGCCTTGGCCCGCTCGCGGACGGAGAGGCCTTCGACCGCGATGCCCAATTCCGTGCAGATGCGTTCGAGCTTGGCCTCGTCACGGATGCCGTAGTCCGTGGTCTTGCCTTCACCGATGGCGGCCAAGGTCTCCAGCAGGTCCCTGCCGTGGTCCGAGTGTGCGGCCGCGCCGGCGGCCACGAAGCGTCCGAAGTTGCGCGCGACGGTCAGGTCGCCGTCGGCGCCGCACACTCCGTGCGTCTTTTTCGGCCCCCTTGGGGTTGATGCGGCAGGGGCCCATGACGCATTTGCTGCAGGTCAGACCCTGGTCGCAGAAGGTGCAGTGGGGCGTCTGTTCTTTGAGCCGATCCCAGATGAGATTCACTCCCTCGCGCCGCGCCTTGGCGATCATCTTCTGCGCGTCTTCCCACGGGCTCAGATCGAAGATTTCCCTTTCCTTGGCCATGCGAACCCTCCTTCAGTTTAACGGCCTGCGCCGGGTCCTCGGATGAATGGATGCAGCCTTGCCGCCCTGTTGCGGCTCATGGGACTGCCGTAGGCCATAGAACGCCTTTTTGTCTGTCGCCTAGCTGACAGGAGGGGCGAATTTTCGGATTTCCCCCACCTTGGCTTTGACCGCCAAATTCATTACGCTCCCCCGCCATGACACAGACAGACGCATCCATCCTCGCCCCCCGGCGCGCGACCCGCACCATCTCCGTCGGGGGGGTGGGCATCGGCGGGGGCAACCCCGTGCGCGTGCAGTCCATGACCAACACGGACACCCGCGACGTCGAAGCCACCCTGGCCCAGATCGACGCCCTGGCTCGGGCGGGCTGCGAGATCGTGCGCCTGGCCGTGCTCGATCTCGAAGCGGCCGTGGCCTTGAAGAAAATTTGCGCGGCTACGGGCGTGCCCCTCATCGCCGACATCCATTTCGACTCCCGCCTGGCCGTACAGGCCGTGGAGGCGGGCGTGAAGGGCCTGCGCATCAACCCCGGCAACATCGGCGGCCCCGACAAGGTCGACCGCGTGGTGCACGCCGCCCGCGCGGCCGGCGTGCCCATCCGCATCGGCGTGAACAGCGGTTCCGTGGACAAGGATCTGCTGAAGAAGCACGGCGGCCCGACCCCGGCGGCCATGGTCGAGAGCGCCATGGAGCATGTGCGCCTGCTGGAGGAACGCGGCTTCCACGACATCAAGATTTCGCTCAAGTCGTCGAGCGTGCTGGGCACAGTGGCCGCCTACCGGCTCATGTCGAAGACCGTCGACTATCCCCTGCACATCGGCGTGACCGAGGCCGGCACGGCCATGCGCGGGGCCGTCAAGTCGTCGGTGGGCCTGGGCATCCTGCTGGCCGAGGGTATCGGCGACACGCTCCGGGTTTCGCTGACTGCCGATCCCGTCGAGGAGATGCTCGTGGCCTGGGAGATCCTGCGCGCTCTGGGCCTGCGGGCCAGGGGGCCGGAGATCGTGTCCTGCCCGACCTGCGGGCGGACCGAGATCGGGCTCATGGAATTGGCTGCGGCCGTGGAGGACAGGCTGCGTGGGGTGGAGGAGGTCTTCACCGTCGCGGTCATGGGCTGCGTGGTCAACGGCCCCGGCGAGGCCCGCGAGGCCGACATCGGCGTGGCCGGGGGGCGCGAGTCCGGCCTCATCTTCCGCAAGGGCGAGGTGGTGCGCAAAGTGAAGGGCCGGGCCGAACTGCTGCCGGCCTTCATGGAAGAGCTGGAGAAATTTCTGGACGAGCGGCGGGGCGGGGCGTGAGGCGGCCTCTTCCGGCGTCCGTGGCCGAGTGAGCAGAAAGGGGGGAACATGCCGGGAAAGGATATCAGGGACCGCGCCGCAGGCGCCGTCATGGGAGCCTTCATCGGGGACGGTCTGGGGCTCGGACCCCATTGGTATTACGACCTGGACGAGTTGCGTCGCGACTACGGCGACTGGATCACCGATTACACGGACCCCATGCCCGGCCGCTACCACGACGGCATGCGGGCCGGGCAGCTATCCCAGTCGGGCTTCATCCTGGAGCTGACCGCGCGCTCCCTGGTCGAGTGCGGCGGCTACGACGAGCCGGATTTCTGCCGCCGCATGGACGAGGAGCTGTTTTCCCTCCTCGACGGCTCGCCCGTCAGCGGGCCGGGCTTCTACACCAGTCAGTCCATCCGCGATGCCTGGCGGCGGCGCGTCCGGCAGCGCCTGCCTTGGGGACGCACGGCCGGCCCCGCCGACACCACCGAGGCCATCGAGCGCACACTGGCCATCGCCGTGCGCTACGCCCTGGACCCGACCCGGCTGGCCGAGGCCGTGTCCGGCAACGCCGCCCTGACTCAGAACGACGAGACGGTCCTGTCCTTGACCGTGGCCTACGGCGCGGTGCTGGGACAACTGGTGCAGGGGCACCCTCTGGACGCGAAAATTTCCGGCCGGCTCATGAAGCTGGTCAAGAGCGGCGAGCTGCCGTTCCACGCGGTGACGCGCGACAACCTCCAGCCCCCGCGTCCCGGCGATCCCGATCCGCCGCGGGCCGGCCGCTTCGCCTCGCCTGACGCCCTGCTGTCCCCGGCCTTCTTCGCTGCGGCTGCCGCGGACCCGACCGTGCGCATCGAACCGGCCTGGAAGGTCTCCCTGGTCTACGGCATGCCGTGTGCCATCTATCACCAGCTCCCGGCGGCCTACTACCTGGCGGCGCGCTTCCGGGACGACTTCGAGTCCGCCGTGCTCCACGCCGTCAACGGCGGCGGCCAGAACCAGGCCCGCGCCATCCTGACCGGCGCCCTGGTCGGGGCCCAGACCGGCCTCTCGGGCATCCCGTGGCGCTTCGTGGACGGCTTGGCGCGGGGCAGTGAGCTGCTGGAACTGGCCGAACGGCTGGCGGAGCAGACGGCCGTCTGATTCAACTGTCGGATTTATTGTCGGGAAAATATCGTACGCACCAAGAATTCAACCATTTCTTTACATATTCATATCGAGGAGACATTTCATGCTGTTCAGCAAGTTCTACGCGCCCACCCTGAAGGAGACCCCGGCCGAGGCCGAGGTCATCAGCCACAAGCTGCTGCTGCGCGCGGGCATGATCCGCAAGCTGACCAGCGGCATCTACACCTACATGCCGCTGGGTCTTCGGGCCATCAACAAGGTCGCAAACATCGTGCGCGAGGAGATGAACCGGGCCGGGGCCCAGGAAATCTCCATGCCCATGGTCCAGCCGGCCGATCTGTGGCAGGAGAGCGGGCGCTGGGAATTCTACGGCAAGGAGCTCCTGCGCCTCAAAGACCGCAACGGCCGCGACTACTGCCTCGGGCCCACCCACGAGGAGGTCATCACCGACCTCATCCGCGGCGAGGTGCGCTCCTACCGGCAGCTGCCCCTGAACCTCTACCAGATCCAGACCAAGTTTCGCGACGAGATCCGCCCGCGTTTCGGCCTCATGCGCGGCCGCGAGTTCATCATGAAGGACGCCTACTCCTTCGACAAGGACGACGAGGGCGTGAACGCGAGCTACCAGGCCATGTATGACGCCTACGAGCGCATCTTCACCCGCCTGGGCCTGCAGTTCCGCGCCGTGAGCGCCGACTCGGGCGCCATCGGCGGCAGCTTTTCGCACGAGTTCATGGTCCTGGCCGACACGGGCGAGGACACCCTGGCCGTGTGCACGTCCTGTTCCTACGCCGCCAACCTGGAGAAGGCGGAGCTCAAGCCCGGCGCGCCCTGCACCGAGACGTGCGCCCCATTTGAGCAGGTGGCCACCCCCGGCAAGCACACCGTCGAGGATGTGGCCGGCTTCCTGGCCGTGCCCACGGCGCAGATCATGAAGACGCTCCTCTTTGACGTGGACGGACGTTCCGTGGCCGTGCTCCTGCGCGGCGACCGCGAAGTGAACGACGTCAAGCTCAAGAACATGCTCGGCGCCACCAACGTCGACCTGGCCAGCCCCGAACAGGTCCAGGCCTGGACCGGCGCGCCCGTGGGCTTCGCCGGGCCGGTGGGTCTCAAGGTCGACGCCATCTACGCGGACTTCGAGATCGCCTCGGCCACGGATTTCGTCTGCGGGGCCAACGCCGCCGACGCGCACCTCCTGCACGTGGACCCGCGCCGCGACATCACCCTGTCGACCGACGTCACGCCCACGGGCTACGCCGACCTGCGCTCCATCACCCTGGACGACCCCTGCCCGGCCTGCGGCGGCCCCCTGACCATGCCCAAGGGCATCGAGGTCGGCCACGTCTTCAAGCTCGGCACCAAGTACTCCAAGTCCATGAACGCCACCTTCCTCGACGAGAACGGCAAGGAGCAGGTCATCATCATGGGCTGCTACGGCATCGGCGTCAGCCGCGTGGTGGCCGCGAGCATCGAGCAGAACAACGACGCGAACGGCATGATCTTCCCGCCGTCCATCGCCCCCTTCGAGGTCACGGTCCTGGCCATGTCCACCAGGGACGAGAAGGTCATGGCCCAGTGCCGCGCGATCCACGACTGGCTGGAAAGCCAGGGCATCGACACCTTGTTCGACGACCGCGACGAGCGCCCCGGCGTCAAGTTCAACGAGGCCGACCTCATGGGCTCCCCCATGCAGATCGTCATCGGCGGCAAAGGGTTGGAGAAGGGCGTGCTGGAAGCGAAGAACAGAAAGACCGGCGAGAAGCGGGAACTGCCGGTGGCGGATTGGCAGAACGCCGTTCTGGAATGGAGGAAGGAAGTGATGAAGGAGTGGGGACTGGCGTAATGATGATGAGGTTGCCGTGTCAGAAAAGAAGGTGCAGCATCAACTCCGGGAAAACAATCTGCCTTCGCTTCGAACCTTTCGGCGTGAATTGCGCAAGCATCTGACCCCGGCCGAAGCAAAATTGTGGGCGCACATCAAAAGCTCGCAACTCGAAGGCAGAAAATTCAGACGACAGCACAGTGTGGGCAGGTACATTCTTGATTTTTACTGCCCGCAAGAGCGATTGGCCGTTGAACTGGATGGTGAAGTGCACAGCTTTGTCAGTGCGCAGGAACGTGATTTGGAGCGGGACTGTTTTCTGAATACACAGGGAATCAAGGTGTTGCGCTTTGAAAACAAGGTAGTGTTTCAAGATGTTGAGGCTGTGCTGATTGAGATTCATCGGCATTTTGGGTGGTTTCTGGACATGGAGACGGAGTAAGAGGCAACCACCCCGCCCTTTGGGCACCCCTCCTTGGCAGGAGGGGAGTTGGAATGTTCTGCGGGCGGGTTTTGATGTTTTGCGCCAGACTGATGTCTCGAATGCGAGGGTTCGATCTGGAGAATGACGTTGCCCGCACGCGTGAACTGACTCTCCCCCTGCCAAGGGGGAGTCCCCGCAGGGGGAGGGGGTATTCCCCTTTGCTAAGACTGATTCGGAGCGTGTGCGAAGCAACCACCCCGCCCTTCGGGCACCCCTCCTTGGCAGGAGGGGAGTTTGGGTTGTTTCCGGCTGGATGTTGTTGCTTTATGCGTCAGATGTTTGTGCGGGATGCATGGGCCTGGCCTGACGGAACACGCCCCACGGCAAGCGCAATCTGATTCTCCCCCTGCCAAGGGGGAGTACCCGAAGGGGGAGGGGGTATTCCTCTTGAACCGGATTTTTTCAGGCTTTTTCAATTTGTGACGCACTGCGTCACAAATTGCTTTAATCATCCGGATTGACCGTTCACCCTAAAAAATATTTAGCGTTCCTATGCACATATTCTCCGTCCGCACCCTGACCCAGGCCATCAAGGACGTCCTTGAGGGCGAATTTCCCTTTGTCTGGGTGCGGGGGCAGGTTTCGAATCTTTCCAAGCCGCCTTCGGGGCACGTCTACTTCTCGCTCAAGGACGAGGAGGCGACGCTCAATGTCGTGTGGTTCAAGGGGGCCCAGCCCAAGGCCGGGAAGGATGACGGGGAGCGGGTCAATCCGCTGACCGGCGAGGTGGAGAGCGGGGCGCCGCTCACGCTGGCCGACGGGCTCGAGGTGCTCGTGGCCGGGCGCATGAACGTGTACCCGCCGCGCGGGGCCTACCAGCTCGTGGCCGAGCTGGTGCAGGGGCAGTGCATGGGCGAGCTGGCGGTGGCCTTCGAGGCCATGAAGGCCAAGCTGGCGGCCAAGGGGTATTTCGACCCGGAGCGCAAGATGACGCCGCCGCGCAACCCGCGCCGGGTGGCCGTCATCACCGCGCCCCAGGGGGCGGCCCTGCAGGACTTCCTGCGCGTGGCCGGGGACCGGGGGTACGGGGCCGTCGTGCGGCTGTATCCGAGCCTGGTGCAGGGCGACAGCGCGCCGGCCCAGATAGCCGCGGCCCTGGCCCGGGCGGACCGGGACGGCTGGGCCGAGGTCGTCGTGCTCATCCGCGGCGGCGGGTCTCTCGAAGACCTGTGGGCCTTCAACACCGAGCCCGTGGCCGAGGCCCTCTTCCGCTGTCGTCTGCCCGTGGTCTGCGGCGTGGGGCACGAGGTGGACACCACCATCGCCGACCTCGTGGCCGACCTGCGCGCGGCCACGCCGTCCCACGCGGCCCAGGTGCTGTGGGCCGAGCGGGCGGTGCTCAGGCAGCAGGCCGACGAGATTTTTCTGGCCTTGGCCCGGGGCATGGGGCGCTTTCTGGACGAGCGCGAGGGCGCGTTGAACCGGCTGGCGCAGGGGCTCGTGTGGAACTCGCCGGCCCGGCGCATCGAGCGCGGGGGGTTCGAGCTGGAGCGCCTGGCGGACCGGCTGCGCCAGGCGGCCCTGCGCATGGCCGGGGAACGGCGCGAGGCCTTGTCCCGCCTGGACGAGCGCCTGCGTCGCGCCTTCGGTCCGGCCCGCATCATGTCCCTGCAATCCGAGCTGGACCGGACCCGCTCGGCTCTGGCACAGTCCGCTTCGGCCCTGGTCGGCCGTCGCCGGGACGCCCTGCGCGACCTGGAGGGCCGCCTGGCCGCCCTGGACCCGGCCGCGCCCCTGGCCCGAGGCTACGCCCTGGTGCGGGGCCGGGACGGGTTTGTCCGTTCGCGCCTGGACGTGCGGCCCGGCGACACGATCCGCGTACAGGTCTCGGACGGCGAGTTCGGGGCCGAGGTGCTGCCCGAGGAGCTTTCATGATGTTTCGTTTTCTTATCGTGTTTTTTCTCCTGGCCGCTGCCGTGCCGCTCGCGTCCGCCCGGGCCGCCCAGCTGCGGGTGGAGTGTCCCGAGGTCATCGGCATCGGCCTGCCCTTCGTGGTCCGGGTCGAGTCCGACACGCCTCTGGACAGGCTTCTCGTGGAGTGGGACGGGCGCAAGCTCCAGGTGCCAGCCGCCGGCGAGCGGGGCGTGGAGTTCCTGCTCGGCTCCGACGTCCTCAAATCCAAGCCCGGTCCGCGGGACCTGCGCGTGACCAAGCTGGGCCTGAGCCCCGTGTCCGTGTCGACGCACGTCCTGGTCGAGAAGCGCGAGTTCCCCGAGCAGCGCCTGACCGTTCCGCCGGACATGGCCACGCCCCCGGCAGCCGTGCAGGAGCGGATCAATCGCGAGCAGGCCGAGGTGCGTGAGACCCTGGCCAGGATTTCGGCTGTGAACCATCTTTCCCTGCCGCTCATGCGCCCGGTGCCGGGGGCAGTGAGCAGCGCCTACGGGCTGCGCCGTTTCTTCAACGACCTGGAACGCAACCCCCACCGCGGGCTGGACCTCAAGGCCGCCCTGGGCGAGCCGGTGCGAGCCGCGGCCGCAGGGCAGGTTGTGCTCGCGGCGGATCATTACTATGGGGGACGCTCGGTTTTCATCGACCATGGTCTGGGCGTCTATTCCGTGTACATGCACCTCGACGCGTTCCGGACGGAGCAGGGGGCCATGGTCGAGGCCGGGCAGGTCATCGGCCTGGCCGGGCAGACCGGCCGGGTCACGGGGCCGCATCTGCACCTGGGCTTCTATGTGCTGGACATGGCCGTGGACCCGTCGGCCCTCTTTTTTCCCAAGACCGGGCAATAAACGCAGGACAGGATATGGCGAAGACACTGAGTTTCGAAAAGCGGCTGGAACGGGTCAGGGAGATCACGGCTTTGCTTGAGGGCGGGGATTTGCCCCTGGAACAGGGGGTCAAGCTCTTTCAGGAGGGCGTGCGCCTGTCCCGGGAGTGTTCGGCCGAGCTGGAGCAGGCCCGCGTCATCGTCGAGAACGCCGGGCAGGAGCCCGGCCCGGAAGCGGGAGGGGACGCATGACGCCGCAGGACATGAAGGCCGAGCTGAAGGCCCTCGGCGCGCTGGTGGAAGGGCGCCTGGCCACGGTTTTCGCTGACGGGGGCACGCCGGCGCATCTGGTCGCCTCCATGGACTATTCCCTCATGGCCGGCGGCAAGCGCCTGCGGCCCGTGCTCTGCCTGGCCTGGGCGGAGCTTGTCGGGGGGCGTCTCGACGAGGTGCTCGATTTCGCCTGCGCCATCGAGTGCATCCACACCTACTCCCTCATCCACGACGACCTTCCTGCCATGGACGACGACGACCTGCGCCGGGGCAAACCCTCCAACCACAGGCAGTTCGACGAGGCCACGGCCATCCTGGCCGGCGACGGTCTGTTGACCGAGGCCTTCACTTTGGCCTCGGCCCTGATACTGCCGGCCGAGCGGGTTCTTAAGGCCATATTTCATCTCTCGACCGCGGCCGGCCCGCGTGGCATGGTCGGCGGCCAGGTCCTGGACATGGACCTCACGGGCAAGGGTGCAGACCTCTCGCTGCTTCGGACCATGCACGCCATGAAGACCGGGGCCCTCATCGAGTCGTCCTGCGTGACCGGCTGCATTCTCGGCGGCGGGGACGAGGCCGCCCTGGCCCGGGCCTCGGAATACGGCCAGGCCGTGGGCCTGGCCTTCCAGGTCACGGACGACATCCTCGACGTGGTCGGGGACACGGCCGACTTGGGCAAGCCCGCCGGCAGCGACGAAGCCCGAGGCAAGTCCACCTATCCGGCGCTCATGGGCATCGACAGAAGCCGCGCCCTGGCCTGCGAGAGCGTGGATCGGGCAGTGGGCGCCCTGGACGGCTTTTCGCACCCGCGCGCCGATTTCCTGCGCGCCGTGGCCGGGTACATTCTGGATCGAACGCATTAGGAGCATCCATGACCGAGCAAACCCTGCAGGAACTTTTTCCCACCCTGGCCGGCATCCGACAGCCCGGCGACATCCAGAGGCTGGACGAGAAGGGCCTGACCAGGCTGGGCGAAGAGATCCGCCGCATGATCATCCAAACCGTCTCGTCCACGGGCGGCCATCTGGCCCCGTCCCTGGGCGTGGTGGAGCTGACCATGGCGCTGCTGCGCGTGTTCAACCCCGCCCATGACCGCATCGTCTGGGACGTGGGTCATCAGGCCTACGCCTACAAGCTGTTGACGGGCCGCCTGGCGCGTTTTCACACCCTGCGCCAGCTCGGCGGCATCAGCGGGTTCCCGCGCCTGGGCGAGAGCCCCTTCGACCACTTCGGGGTGGGGCACTCCTCGACGTCCATCTCCGCCGCCCTGGGCATGGCCGCGGCCCGCGACCTGGGCCGACGGGACAACAAGGTCGTGGCTGTCATCGGCGACGGCTCCATGACCGCGGGCCTGGCCTACGAGGGTTTGAACCAGGCCGGGGGTCTGGGCAAGGACCTCATCGTCGTCCTGAACGATAACGAGATGTCCATCTCCCGCAACGTCGGCGCCCTGTCGTCGTTTCTGAGCCGCAAGCTGTCCATGCGCTGGGTGCAGCGGTTCAAGAAGGAGGCCGAGGCCATCATGCGCCAGATCCCCAAGATCGGCGACGACCTGGCCGACTACGCGCGACGCAGCGAGGACTCCTTCAAGAGCTTCTTCACCCCCGGCATGCTCTTCGAGGCCTTCCGCTTCACCTACATCGGCCCCATCAAGGGGCACGACATGCGCCAGCTGACGAGCGTCCTGGAGCAGGCCAAGGGGCTCGAAGGCCCCATCCTGGTCCATGTCCTGACCAAGAAGGGCAAGGGCTACGAACCGGCCGAGACCAATCCGACCTATTTTCACGGCGTGGGCTGCTTCGAGCCCGAGACGGGCGTGGCCCGCAAGTTCGGCGTCTGCTCGCTGCCGACCTACACGGACGTCTTCGGCACCACCCTCTGCGACCTGGCGGCGAGGGACGACAAGATCGTGGCCATCACGGCGGCCATGCCCGAAGGCACGGGCGTGGCCTGCTTCTCGGAGCGCTACCCCGACCGTTTCTTCGATGTCGGCATCTGCGAACAGCACGCCGTGACCTTCGCCGCGGGCCTGGCCTCGCAGGGCGTGAAGCCAGTGGTGGCCATCTACTCGACCTTCATGCAGCGCTCCTACGACCAGATCGTGCACGACGTCTGCCTGCAGAACCTGAACGTGACCTTCTGCCTGGACCGCGGCGGTCTGGTCGGCGAGGACGGGGCCACGCACCACGGCGTGTTTGACCTGTCCTACCTGCGCCACATCCCGAACCTCATGCTCATGGCCCCCCGCAACGAGCCAGAGCTGCAGCACATGCTGGCCACGGCCCTGGCTTACGCAGGCCCAGTGGCCGTGCGCTACCCGCGCGGCGTGGGCGAAGGCGCGGCCCTGGCCGAAAAGCAGGAAATTCTGCCCATCGGGCAGGGCGAACTGCTGCGCGAAGGCACCGACGGCGTCATCGTGGCCCTGGGCAGCCGGGTCACTCCGGCCCTGGATGCGGCACGGGTCTTCGCCGAGGAGACGGGGAAGGAAGTGGCCGTGTTCAACGCGCGCTTCGTCAAGCCCCTGCCCGAGGAGCAGCTCCTGGAGCTGGCCGCGTCGCAGCCCTTCATGCTGACGGTGGAGGAGAACGCCCTGGCCGGCGGCTTCGGTTCGGCCGTGCTGGAGCTTCTGTCCGACCGCGGCGCCCTGGGGAGCTTGCGGGTCAAGCGTCTTGGGGTGCCGGACCAGTTCGTCGAGCACGGCAGCCAGAAGGAGCTGCGGGCTCGGCTCGGCATCAACCGCGACGGCATCCTGGAGACGTTGCGCGGCCTGATTTAAGCGCGTTGCGTCACGGCCACGAAAAAAGGCGTCCGAAAGGGCGCCTTTTTTCGTGGAATATTGCCCCTCCGGATAACGCATGGAACGTATTCGGAGGGGGTATCTTGAAACGCGGACCTCGATCTGGAGTCGTGCCGCGTCCGTGGCGGGAAGGGCGGACCTGGCACCGCAGTCGGTCTTTCAGGTCCTGTCCCGTCGTTACTTCTTGACCACGAGCACCGAACACGGCGCGTGGGTCACGACCTGGCTCGAGACGCTGCCGATAAGGAAGCGTTCCACGGCCCCGGCGCCCTTGTTGCCGATGACGATGAGGTCGATCTTGTTCTTTTCGGCGTACTTGACGATGGCGTCGGCCGCCGACGGGCTCTCCTCGACCACGACATCGACCTTTGCTCCTGCGGCCTTGGCCTGCTCCTGGGCGCGGCTGACGGTCTTCTGCACGCCCTCGCGCATCTTATCCAGAAACTCGCCCGAGATTTCACCGAGATACAGGTTCGTGTACGGCGCGTTGGAGACGGTCAGGGCCGTGAGGGCCGCGCCTTCCTGAGCCGCGAGCTTCATGGCCTTCGTCAGCACCAGCGTGGCGTATTCCGACTGATCGATGGCTGCCAGGATCTTCATGACGTCCTCCTTTTCTCGTTGGGAAACTGTTGTGGGGAAAATGCCCCTTTCAGCCTGTTTAGTAGCTCCTCGGACCCGGGACCTGGAATATCTTGGACTCGGTCTTGTCAGGATGCTTGGTCGCCAGATGCTTGTATCTGTTGAGGGCCCGGCCGGACAGCAGGGCCAGTATGGTCGAGAGATCCGAACCTTCGTCGATTTCTCTGAAATTCTCGTTTTCGAGCATGCGCGGACTGAGCCGGTAGGCAGGATCGCCGTCCGGGTCGAAGGTCACGTCCCCGGGCTCGATCTCGATCCGGTCCCCGATGGCTTTCTCCAGAAAACTGTGGACGGTGCGTTCGAAGAACTTGCGCACGTCTTCCGTCGATTCCGCCGCGTCGATCTGGGTGCGATAGCGTGGTTCGACCTCTTTCTGGTGCATCTTGAAGGACATTTGATGTGTCATGTGTTCCTCCTCTGAGTATGTCACCCGGCCGGAAAGCGGCCCGGGACCGTCGTCTGGGGTGCTGCGGCGCGAGAGGGAGGTGGTGCGGCCAGTGCGGGATGTCAGGCGGAAATGCAGGCGGTATTTGAGAAAAACATAACGCTCCGGGAACCTTTTGGCAATGATTTGCTGAAAATCGTTCGCTTCGATGAAACTTTCAGTGAAATCAGGCGGCCGGGAGCAGATAATGGAGACTGGCCCGCAGGCAGGCTATGGGCAAAGACGCGGCGGAAAATGATTGCCCTGGCCACAGGGCGAACGGCATTGGAGTCCGGACAGGCTCGGCTGGCCATGCTTCGGCCGCCGCAAGCGAGCGGGTGAGGGGCGGGAGGTCGGCGGGTTTGGCGCTCCGGGTTGCAAAGATGGCTTCGATTGCGTAGCTTGATCGAGTGTCGGATCAGGCCGTGTTGTCACTTGCCGAATACGTGTGGGGCGAAGCATTGAAAAACGAAAGAAATATCAAGATACTCCTTTTTCTCCTGTTGTTCGTGTGTGTTCCCATCTGTTTCGCGATGGCGGACGAGCTGCTGCTTTCCGCACAAGAGGCGCAGACGCTGATTGAACAGAACAAAGGCAATGATAAATTTGTAATTCTGGATTTGCGCAGTCCGGACGAATATCGCCAGGGGCATATTGAAAGCGCGCGGCCGATGAACTACTACGCAACGAATTTTCAGCGCATGGTCTCCCTGCTGGATCGCGACGCGACGATTCTGCTCTACTGCCAGAAGGGCAGGCAGAGCACCCTGGCCCTGCGGGCGATGACGAAGCTCGGCTTTTCGAGGATGTACATCCTGGATGGCGGGATCGCTGAATGGGTCAAGGCAGGGCTGCCGCTGGCCGGGCCCTGACGAGGATGCAGCGCGGCGCGCCTCAGTCGCGCAGGGGGAAGGGCAGGGGCGGCAGGGTCCACGTGTGGTGCGTATGCGTGAAGGGGCAGGTCAGGCTCATGCTCACGGCCAGAAGCTGCAGTCCCTGCGGGCAGGCGTTGTCGCGGCCGTAGCGCGGGTCCCCCATGACCGGATGCCCCAGGCCGGCCAGGTGCCGGCGGATCTGGTGCTTGCGGCCCGTGTCGATGCGCGCAGTCAGCAGCGCGCTCCCCGAGTCCTGATCGCACCGCAGCACCGTGAAGGCGGACCGGCTTTCCCTGCCGTCCATGGGTTCGCCCACCGTCACCTCCGTCCAGTCCGGGACGCCGCGCACGATGGCCATGTATTCCTTGTGGACACCTCCCTGCCGGAACAGCTCTCCCAGTTTCGCCGCGGCCGCCGAGTCGTGGGCCAGGAGGATGAGCCCACGCGCCTCGCGGTCCAGTCGGTGCACGGGGTGCAGTTCGTTTCTGGCCCCGAGGGCGGCCTGGGCAAGGCGGGGCAGGGCGCAGTGGTCCGCGAAGCGGGTGCCCTGGGACAACACTCCCGCCGGCTTGTTCCACACGGACCAGCGCCTGCCGTTGAAGACGAGTTCCGGCCCGGCCGGGACCAGGGCCAGCAGGGCAGGGTCGTAATTCATTTCCAGGCTGTCACCCGGTTTCACTTCGGCCGTCGCCCGGCGCAGGCGCGACGCCTTGCGGCCGGGCCGGCGCCACCACACGCCCCCCTTGGCCATGCAGTCCTTGACGCGGCCCTTGGGCAGGCCGGTCAGGCCGGCCAGGGCCTCGCAGGCCGTTGAGGCTTCCGTGACAGCCAGGGTGCGGGAAAAGGCTTCGGGCATCATGGCTTGCCGAATCCGGGTCCGAATTTGTCGATGTGCAGTTCGCCGCCCGTGGCCCAGTTTTCCCGGTCGAACTCCTCGATCTGGATGGAGACCAGCTCCGGCGGGAGATCCAGAGACTGCGCCACGGCCCTGGTCACTTCGGCCGCCAGCCTGCGCTTGCAGTCGATATCGCGGCCCTTGGCCATGCGGATGCTGACGATGGGCATGCTATTTCCGTTGCGCCAGATAGGGCATGTAATCTTCGCGCACCGGGCTGAAGACCTCGATGGCGAGAGCCGTTTCGTGGACGACGGCGCCGTGCTCGACCCCCGAGGCGATGCACCAGCTGTCGCCGGGGCCAAAATGGTGCTCCACGCCCCCGATGGTCATGGTCATGCTTCCGGAGACGAGGTAGCCGGTCTGCTCGTGCACGTGGGCATGCATGGGCAGGAAGGACTTCTCCTGCAGCTCGAAGCGGGCCATCAGGGTCTTCTCCCCGTGGACGAGGGTGCTGACCCGGATGCCGGGGATGAGGTCGTGCCAGGCGGCGGTGTCGTTGGTGGTGATCATGCGCGTGCTCCTCGGAGTGATGGTGAGGCCTTCCCATATACGATCGATTATCCCTTGACAAATTCCCCCTCCGCAGGCAATCGACTGACCCATGAATACCACGGTCACGACCCTTTCCCTCCTTTGGTGGCGGCATGAGAAACATGCCGTGGGATGCGTCTTGGCCTGAAAACCTGACCCGTAAGGGAAGAAGCGAACATCAGCCGCGGCAGTGCAACACTGACCGCGGTTTTTTTTTACCCGCACTCCAAGGAGATACCCCATGACCATGCCAACTGCCGACGGATTTTTCGGCTCCTACGGCGGCCAGTACGTCCCGGAACCCATCAGGGACATCCTGAACGAGCTGGCCCAGGCCTTTGAACGCTACCGCAACGACCCGGATTTCATCAAGGAATACGAGTATTACCAGCGGCAGTTCACCGGGCGGCCCAACCCGCTCTACTTCTGCGCCAACCTGACCAGCCGCTGCGGCGGGGCCAAGATCTACCTCAAGCGCGAGGACCTGAACCACCTCGGCGCCCACAAGGTCAACAACACCATCGGCCAGATCCTGCTGGCCAAGCGCATGGGCAAGAAGAAGATCATCGCCGAGACCGGCGCTGGCCAGCACGGCGTGGCCACGGCCGCCACGGCGGCGCTCATGGGTATGGAGTGCACCATCCACATGGGCGCCGTGGACGTGGAGCGCCAGAAGCTCAACGTATTCCGCATGCAGATGATGGGCGCCAAGGTCGTGCCGGCCGAGAGCGGCCAGAAGACCCTCAAGGAGGCCGTGGACGAGGCTCTCATGGCCTGGGTCCAGGACCCGCAGAACACGTTCTATCTGCTCGGCTCGGCCGTGGGTCCGCACCCGTACCCCCTCATGGTCCGCGAATTCCAGTCCATCGTCGGCCGCGAGGCCAAGGCCCAGATCCTGGAGGCCGAAGGGCGCCTGCCTGACTACTGCATCGCCTGCGTCGGCGGCGGCTCCAACGCCATGGGTCTCTTCTCCGAATTCATCCCCCATCCCGAGGTCAGGCTCGTGGGCGTGGAGCCTGCGGGCCGGGGTCTGGGCTACGGGCAGCACGCAGCCACCCTCTGTCTGGGCGAACCCGGCGTCATGCACGGCTTCAACTCCTACATGCTGAAGGACGGTCAGGGCGAGCCGGCCGAGGTCTACTCCATCTCCGCCGGCCTCGACTACCCGAGCGTCGGCCCCGAGCACGCCCACATGAAGGACACGGGTCGGGCAGAGTACGTGCACGCCAGCGACAAGGAGGCCCTGGACGCCTTCTTCCTCCTGTCCCGCACCGAGGGCATCATCCCGGCCCTGGAGTCGTCCCACGCCCTGGCCCACGCCCTGCGCATCGCGCCGGTGCTGTCGCCGGAGACCATCATCATCGTCAACCTCTCGGGCCGCGGTGACAAGGACGTGGACCAGATCGAGCGCATGGTCGCCAGCGGCGAAGTCGTGCCGCCGACACTCTAGAACGGCGCAAGGCCCGGTCGGTCTCCCCGGCCGGGCCTTGATCGCGGTTGCGCGCAACGCGGCCTGCGCAGGTTTACCTCACCAGCCCCACTGGCACGCCGACTTCGAGCTGCATCAGGGCGTCGCCCAATTCCAGCTTGTCCAGTTCCCTCCTGAAGGCGTCCACGTTCTGGTCCAGGACTGGAAAGGTCCCCCAGTGCATGGGCGCGACCTTTTTGCACCGAAGCATCATGGTCGCCATGGCGGCCTGGGCCGCATCCATGGTGAAGACGCCGCCGATGGGCAACAGGGCCAGATCGATGCGATAGAGCTTGCCCCACAGGGCCATGGACGAGAAGATGCCCGTGTCCCCGGCGTGGTAGACCGTGTAGCCGTCCTCCAGGCGCACGATGAAGCCCGTGGGCACGCCGGCCTCGCAGGAGTGGTGGGCCTGGGTCATGGTCACGCTGACGCCCTGGTGGGTCACGGTGCCGCCGATGTTGAAGCCGATGCCGTTCAGAATCTGGCTGTCGGGCAGCCCCTGGCCCTTGAGCTTGGCGGCCAGTTCCACGATGCAGCCCAGCGACGCGCCGGTGCGCTTGCAGATGTCCAGGGCCTGGCCCACGTGGTCGCCGTGGTCGTGGGTCACCAGGACCAGGTCGGCCTCGACGTTCTTGGCCGTGGTTTTGGCCGAGGGGTTGCCGTCGAACCAGGGGTCGATGAGGATGGTTCTGCCCTTGGATGTTATGGCGAAGGCCGAGTGGCCGTGCCAGGTCAGCGTGTTCATGTTGCCTCCTTGTGGTCGTTGAGGGCGGACCCGAGTTCCGCCATGATGCCCGCGGTCAGGTCCAGAAGGTTCCCGGCCGCCGGGGAAAAAGACTTGAAATCCGTTCCGGCCCTGGCCAGATCCTCCACCTCCTTGGCGGCCAGCCCTTCCGGCGTCAGCCCCATGTTCAGCAGCAGCCCCTTGACGGCGTGGGCGTGCCGACCGGCCTCGGCCACATCGGCCCCGGCCAGGCAGACCTCCAGGCCCGCGCTGTGTTCCGTCAGGGAATCCAAAAGGCTCTGCACCAGCGGCATGGCCTCATCCCGCTCCAGTTCGTACTGGGCGCTCAGGGCGGCCAGGATGCGCTCGAAGCAGCCCCTACCGCAGACCGAATCGGATGGAGCGGCCTCATCCGTGGTGGCCAGGACGTCATGCCCGGCCTGGCCCGGCGCCGATTGTGCGGCCAGGGCTTCTGTCCCGTCTACGGAGCCCGCGAATGTGCCGAGTACGGCGTGCACCTCTTCGGCGCGCAGGGGCTTGGTCAGGTAGCCGTTCATGCCGATGTCCATGCAGCGCTGTTTGTCCTCCAGCAGGGAATGGGCGGTCATGGCCACGATGGGCGTGAACGTCCCCTCGATCTTTTCGCGCAGGGCCCGGATGAGGATGCTGCCGTCGAGGTCCGTTGGGGCGGGGCGGCCCTGCTCGCAGGCGCGGATGACCTGCGTGGCCGTGAAGCCGTCCATGACGGGCATCTGCAGGTCCATGAAGACCAGGTCATAGGTGTGGCGGCCAAGCATGGTCAGGGCGTCGAGGCCGTCGCGGGCGTGGTGCATGGATTGGCCCATGCGCCGCAGCAGGAGTTCGGCCAGTTCCCGGTTGGTGGGAACGTCGTCGACCAGGAGGATTTCCAGGGGCCGCAGGCTGGTCAGCTCCTCCCCGGTCGGTTCGTCCGACGCGAGTTCCAGGCGCAGCCCGAAGACCCCGGCCAGGGCCTTGAGCAGTTCGTCCTGCATGAGGGGCTTGGCCAGCACCGCCTTCACGCCGCCAGGTCCGACGGTCACGGAGCGGTCGCCGATCTGGGTCAGGACGATGGTCGGCTTGCCGTGGAGGGTTCCGCCGGGGTCCATGAGCTCCATACAGGCGAAGTCGCCGAAGTCCGTGTCGAGGATGACGAGGTCGAACCCCTCGCCCTCAAGCCCCAGGCAGTCCATGCATTCGGCCGTTTCGCAGGGCAGGCCCCAGAATTCGAGCAGGCGGCGGACCTGGCGGCGGATGAGACGGTTGTTGGCCACGACCAGGACCTTGGCCGCGTTGTCGAAGACTCCGGCGTGGGTCGTGTCGGCCGGGGCGACAAGCCCCATGCGCGCCGTGAACTCGAAGGCGCTGCCTTGGCCTGGGGCGCTCTCCACGTTGATGTCGCCGCCCATGAGCCGCACGAGCTTGCGGGCGATGGACAGGCCCAGCCCCGTGCCGCCGTAGACGCGGGTGGAGGAGCTGTCGACCTGGGTGAAGTCCTCGAAGATGGCGGAGAGCTTGTCCGGGGGGATGCCGATGCCCGTGTCCTCGACGCGGAAGCGCAGCAGGCACGAGTCTTCGCGGACTTCAGCGACCTCGCAGGAGCAGCAGACATGACCTGACGGCGTGAATTTGAGGGCGTTGCCGAGCAGGTTGATGAGAATCTGGCGCAGGCGGATGGGGTCTCCGCGTACTTCGCGGGGCAGGTCGCAGGGCAGGAGGCAGACGAGTTCGAGGCCCTTTTCGGCGGCGGTGAGACCGAGGGTGCCGACGGTGCGTTCGATGGCGGCGCGCAGGTCGAAGTCGCGCGGTTCCAGTTCGAACTGACCGGCCTCGATCTTGGACAGGTCCAGGACGCCGTTGATCAGGTCCAGCAGGGCTTCGGAGGCCGTCTTGACGATGTTCAGGGCGCGGCGTTGCTCGGCGGCCAGTTTCGTGTTCAGGACCACGTCCGTCATGCCGATGATGGCGTTCATGGGAGTGCGGATCTCGTGGCTGAAATTGGCCAGGAACTGGGACTTCACGCGGCTGGCGGTTTCGGCCTGTCGTCTGGCTTCGTCCAGCTCGGCCACCAGCCGGGCCAGGTGCTCCGCGCTTTCGGGCAGGTGCGTGCTTTCGGTGTTCATGAGGATTCTCCCCGGCGCGGCGCCTTGGCGGCGTCCGCTGCCTGTGTGCGCGGGCGCGACTGCGCGAGCTTACCCGAAACCGCCTCCGATTCCAACCGCGGGACCCGGTCCGGCGGCGAAACGGCTGCAGTCCGAAATTTGAAATCTCAAATTGTTTTCTTTTGCCGGAATCTTAGGTAGGGTTGCAGAGATTCGAGCATCGTTAAACCGATGGATGTCATTTGCGCATGAACACACTGCCCATACGCGTCGCCGTTTTCCTGTTCTGCATTTTCGCGGCCTGCCCGACCGGCGCCTTTTCCGCCGAACCCGAGACCATCCGCCACAAGGTCGTCGCCGGGGACACTATCCGCGGCCTGATCCTTGAAACCAACTGCATCTCGTCGATGTCCGAGTACACGCGCGCCCGCGAGGCCTTTGCCGGGCTCAACCCCGGCCTCTCCCATTCCGAAATGCTCAAGCCCGGAACCGAGGTGCCGGTCCCGGTCCTCTTCAGGAACAAGGGCTGCCTCGATTTTCGCGAGCAACGCGTGGTGCGGGTCGACTTCGAGAGCCGGGGAAACATGGAGAAAGTCTTCGTCTATCTCGACGGCCCCGTGTTGCCCGATGTCTTCACCCTCAGGCAGACGCAGCCCGTGCGCGTGGTCTGCGATTTCGACGGCGCCCTGCCCGAGGCGGGGCTGCAGCGCGACGTCGATGTGCAGGGACGCATGATCCGCAGGATTCGTCTCGGGCACGAGGACAAGCCCTTCAAGCGCGCCCGGGTCGTGCTCGACGTGGACGACGCCGTGGCCGGCCGCGTCGAACTGGAATTCTTCGAACAGACCAGCCTCTTCGTCCTGACGATCCACGAGGCCGCGAAAAACTGACCCTCCTTCCAGAACCCCTTCCCGGGCTCTTCCGGCCCGCCCGCAAGGACACCGCATGTACGTCCACGTCCCGCCCGAGGAGATCGAGCCCCGGTCCCTGGCCATCATCGACGCCGAAGTTCCCGAGCCGCGCCCCTTCGCCGGAGAGCAGTGGGCCGTGGCCCGGCGCATGGTCCACACCACGGCGGATTTCGACCTCCTGAACCACATCCGCTTCCACCCGGACGCCGTGCGCGCCGGCATGAACGCGCTGCGCGCGGGCGCGGACATCGTCACGGACACGCGCATGGCCCTCTCGGGCATCCCGGCCCGCCGCCTGACCCCGCTGGGCTGCGCCGCGCGCTGCCTCATGGACGAGCCGCGGGTGGCGGCCAGGGCAAAGGCCGAGGGCGTGACGCGGGCCTGGGCGGCCGTGGACGAGGTCATGGACTGCGGCGGGGCGGACATCTTCGTCATCGGCAACGCGCCCACGGCCCTGTACCGCCTGCTGGAGCGCGTCGCCCTCGGCGCGCGGCCGCCGAAGCTCGTCGTCGGCATGCCCGTGGGCTTCGTCAACGCGGCCGAGTCCAAGGAACTGCTCCTGGCTCAGGACGCCATCCCCTACATCGCCGTGGCCGGCCGCAAGGGCGGGTCGAGCCTGGCCGCCAGCGTCGTCAACGCCCTGCTCATCCTCGCCGCCGGGTAACGTCCGCCGCAAAAAAAACCGCCCCGGCCGGACGTTCGGCAGGGGCGGTTCGCATTTTCTGGCCCAGGCCCTTCAGACTTCTTCGACAATGCTCATGGACACGTTCAGGACGATGTCCGAAACCCTCTCCTGGAAGCCGCGCATGTGCCCCGAGCGCAGGTGCCTTTCCAGGGCGGGTCGGCTGGCCCATCTTTCCACGATGGTCACGCTGTCCGGGTCGTAGCGCTGGCTGTCCATGCCCATGCGCACGTCCCGGGTGGGGAAGTAGTCCAGGCAGCCGGCCTCCTGGCGCACCAGCGTCGCCAGTTCGCGGAATTCGCGCAGGAAGAGCGGGGATTGTCCGGGCTTCAGGGCGACGCGCGCCGTGACGTGAATCATGCGTCCTCCTTGCGGGCGGCCTGGCCGCTCAGCAGATAGACGCCGAAGATCACGGCCACGCAGCCCGTGGCGAAGCAGAAGAGGCCCGCCCCGGCCTTCAGCAGGAAAAGGGGCAGATGCAGGTGGCGATACAGAACGGAGCGTTCGGGCCTGTTCGGGTCCACCAGCACGGTCACGGTGCGGTTTTCGGCCTGGGCCGCGCGCAGGGTTTCGTGCAGGTCGGGCTGGGGGCACTCGTCCCCGATGCACGAGAACTGCCCTTCGTGGCTTCTCTCCCCGAACTCGTAGGCGTAGCGCGCCACGGTCTGGTTGCCCAGGGCCTGGTCGGGGCCGGAGAGGTGCTCCACGGCGATGACCCGCGCGGATTGGGGCGTCCAGGTCTCGGCGGCGCGGAAGGTCAGGTAGCTCTGCCCGGCGTCGAGGAGAAAGCGGGTGCCCAGGATGACGAAGGGGATGCCCAGGAGCAGCAGGATCAGTTTGCGCAGCGTCGAAAACATCCGGCTAATCCTGGGGCTCGAAGCCGATCTTGCGGATGGCGTTCTTCACGGCCGCGAGGTCCACGTCCGGGCCGGCGTCGAACCTCGCCTGGCCGGGCGTTAGGGTCACGGAGACGTTGGCGATGCCGGGCATGGACGAGAGCAGCTTGGTGACGGAGCCGGTGCAGTGGGCGCAGGACATTCCTTTGATGGCGATGGTCGGCATGGTTTCCTCCTGTGTTTCGGACACCATGGCCCAAAGCACCGTGGAAGGCAACGGCCGGAGGGGCACTGGACAGCCGGGGAATTCTGCGCCAAGGTCGGGTGAACAACCAACGCAGGACAGCCATGCTTTTTCGTAATACCAAAGCCCGCCTCAACCGCCGCAAACTCAGTCCCGACCTGGAATCCGAATACTGGAAGCGCTACCGCATCCGCCTCAAGGACAAGGCCGCCGTCGACGGCATCGCCCGTGCCGGAGCCCTCGTGGTCCGCACCCTGGACATGATCCAGGCCAGCATCCGCCCCGGCGTCACCACCGACACCCTGAACACCCTCGTGCACGAGTTCACCCTGGAGCACGGCGCGACGCCTGCCCCCCTGGGGTACCGGGGTTTCCCCAAAAGCGTGTGCGTGTCCGTCAACGACGAGATCTGCCATGGCATCCCCGGCCCGCGCGTCATCGCCGAAGGGGACATCGTCAACATCGACGTGACGAGCATCCTGGACGGCTGGTACGCCGACGCCAACCGTACCTTCCTCGTGGGCGAGGTCTCTCCCGACGCCAGGCGCCTGGTGGAGGTCACGGCCGAGTGCCTGGCCCGCGGCATGGCCGCCGTCAGGCCCGGCGCGACCCTGGGCGACGTGGGGCACGCCATCCAGGCCCACGCCGAGGGCGCCGGCTACTCCGTGGTCCGGGAACTGGTCGGGCACGGGGTCGGGCACGCCTTCCACGAGCCGCCGCAGGTCAACCACACGGGCCGGCCAGGCCTGGGTATCGTCCTGGTGCCGGGCATGGTCTTCACCATCGAGCCCATGATCAACCAAGGCGGGATGGGCGTGAAGCGCCTGGACGACGAATGGACCGTGGTCACGGCCGACGGCAGCCTGTCGGCGCAGTTCGAGCAGACGGTCCTGGTCACGGAGAAGGGCGTGCGCAGCCTGACGCCGTATCCTCTGGAGAAGGCGGCTACGGCGTAATCGTTCCGGCTTCGGTGGCCGCGCATCCGGACCGATTCTGGCATCGGGCGCATGTCGCCGGGCCGGAGTTCAGGTCGGTGCGACTCTGCCGCGTTATCCCCGCGAAGGCGGGAATGACGCAGTGAGGGGGCGGTCTGCCCGGGAATTGGCAAATGCTGCCCTGCAAGCCAAAAACGGGTTGCCCGGAACGAAATTTTCTCGACCTTTCCGGCAGTCTTCGCGGCATCCGCAAAAAGCCCGCCCCTGTGCATTCAGGGAGCGGGCTTCGCTTTTTGCGACGGGCTTGCCGAACAGTCGTGTTGTCCGGCCGGTCCGTCATCATGCCGTCATCGGTTCGTCATTCGTCGCGGCGGCTGACCTGCACGGCGTCATGGCCGCATTCGACGATGCATGACCCTCCCTGGTGGCGTGCCGCGATGAGCGTCGCGCCGTTGCCGGCGTTGCAGGCGGAGCGGGCGTCGACGATGCGGTCTGCTGCGTCGCGGCAGGCCGCGCCCAGCAGGGCGTTGAGGTCTCGCATGCCGTGCGCGGCATCCCACAGGAACGCCCTGGTGCCGTAGGTGTTCCGGCTGACGCCGACCACCTGCCCGCGCTCGGTGATGGACAGGGCCCTGCTCGCGGTGTCGCCCTGCAGGACGCCCAGGTCCCTCATGCCGCTGGCGGGATCCCACAGGAACGCCCTGGAGCCTGCCTTGACCTGGCAGACGCCGACAACCTGGCCCCCGGCGTTGATGGCGTAGGCCATGCTGTCGGTGTCACCGGGCAGGACACCCAGGTCGGTCATCCCTGCGTCCGGATCCCAGAGGAAGGCTCGGTTGCCGGACGATGTGGCGCAAAATCCCACCACCTGACCTTTATCGTTGAGGCCGTAAGCCTTGCTGCCTTTCCCGCCTGGCAGGACGCCCAGGTCCGTCATGGCGCCGGACGTATCCCACAGGACGGCGCGCGGTCCGGCCGGCGTCGTGCTGAACCCGGCGGCCTGCCCCCTGTCGTTCACGGCGTAGGCGATGCTGCGGTCGCCGCCGGGGAGGGTGCCCAGGTCTGTTATCCCGTGTCCGGCAGCCCACAGGAAGGCGCGTTCCGACCCGCTGCCGACGCTGACGCCGACAACCTGGCCCTGGTTGTTCACGGCGTAGGCCGTGCTTTCGGCGTGCCCGGGTAGAACGCCCAGGCGCGTCATGCCTTTTGTGCCATCCCACAGAAAGGCGCGCGTTCCTTCCGCGGTGGAACTGAACCCCGCAACCTGGCCGTTGCCGTTCACGCCGTAGGCGAAACAGCACGACCCGCCGGGTGCATTGAGGTTTTTGACAGAGGTCGGCCCTTCCGCCTGCGTCTGGCAGACCAGGCCGACGAGGGAGATCATGGTGACCGCGATGCCGTAAAGAAGCTTTTTCATACGGGTCTCCTCCTTGGATCAGGTTCAACGCTTCCGCGCTGCGATCAATCCGGCAAGGTTGCGCCCGACGATGTCAGGGCCGTTCGGCAACCGGGCCCGCATCGGCCGCGGCGGTCGCCCACGCCATTTTCTGCCGCATGGGGAAGTACGCCTGCCTGCCTTCATGCTGCAGAATGATCTGCGTGACCTGGGACCCGTCGGACATGAAGGTCACGGTTCCCTGGACCGGTGCGGCGGATCCGGGAGGCGCCCCGTAGACGTAGACGAACTTGTTGAACCGATACAACGGGCAGTGCAGGCCGAGGCAGTCGGCGTGCAGCACGAGTTGCCCTCCCCGTTTTCGTGCGTCTTCGATGAAAACGCACTTGCCCGGACCCAGACTGTAGGCTCCGGCGAAATTGTCCTCCGTGAATTCCTGGTCGTCCACGCCGGGGATGCAGCGTGTCTCGGCGCCATCCTTGAACTGCGCAGGGCTCAGGTCTGCGGCCAGGGCGGCGCAAGAAATGAAAAGCAGCAGAAAGGTCAGTATAAGCTTTGTCATGATACAACTCCTTGTCGTATCGGAATTTCCGATACATGCGGGCATGTCGCCGTACGTTTGTGATGATGGTTTGGCGTGTCGCCGGTTGCCGTTACATGCTGTTCCTGATGCGCCATCCCGAACGTTTCGCCGGCCTTCGCGGCTTGGCCCATGCGGTGGATGTCTGATCGGGATGGGCCGATGAGCGTGAGACGCGTTTCATTTTTCACCTCCTGTGCCCAAGGTTTGTGACAGTGCCGGGTTTACCGTGCGAATCTATCGTGGGGGGCAAGGCGGTTTGTCCGCTTCGCGCGGCAAGCGCGTTCCCCTCGGAAGACGAGTCTGTCGACGGTGCCCGGCGGAATATTGTGCCGGTGAGTTCGCCACTTCAATCGATCAAGGTCGCATCGTCGTTTTCGGTGCGGGCGGAATGGTATCGGTCAGAGTGAGGACGCGGGCGGAGACGGGCGCGTTGAGGATATGAGGTCGAGGGCCAGGAATGCGGCATGCCAGGGACGTGTGCGATTGCGCGGTTAGGTTGATCACGTCGGAAGGAGTTGTCTGGACGATTATGTCAGAGATACTATGTTGATTCCGCTTTATTATGCTTTATTTGTCACAATTCGTGCATTTGAGTATCGCGTGTCTTATATTTATATTTTGATTAATTTTATCACATTTTTTGTACGATGCAATAGGTAATAATTTTTTTTTAGAGTCATACATCAACGACATACATTAAATAAAATTTTTGTACAACAGTGCAAATATGTATAAATATTTGCATGTCATACATGTATGACAAATCGCATAAATAGAATTATAAAGTAGATCGAATGGAGAAATTGAGAAAAAATTTTTAAACAGGTGCGGGGTGCGTCAGATTTGGTGCGCGAAGAGATCTGTGGTGTAGAGCGGTTGATCGGCCTGGTTGTCGACCTCTGGGCAACGAGGGATGGGTGCGCTGTCGGGCCGTGGAAGCGGAAAGGCCCGCCCCGTGATGCGGGGGCGGGCCTTATTGGAAGAAGTGGCCGGGAAGCCGTCTTCCCGGCCTTCCGATGGAGGAGGGCCCTTAGGCCTTGCTTCTGGATCTCGAGCCGAACAGCTTGGCGAACATGGCCTTGCGGTCCAAAAGGCCGGGTATCTCCGCGTCGGCCACCGCGTAAGGGTGGTACGACTTGGGGTCTGCCTGGTACAGATAGATGACCCTGGTGGACTCGGCGTCGCCCAACACCGCGTCCGGGTATTTCTTCTGCACTTCGGCCAGCCTTTTTTCGGCCAGGGCCAGCATTTCGTCCCGATCTCCGAAGTTCATGGTTCCGGTGGGGCATGACTGCACGCAGGCGGGCTTCAGGCCGTTCTGCACGCGGTCAAGGCACATGGTGCACTTGGTCATGACCTTGGTTTCCGCGTTCTGGCGCGGGATGTTGTAGGGGCAGGCCTCGCGGATTTCGTCGAAGTCCGGGAGATCCTTGGTTCTTTCCGTGAAGATGACGGCGCCGGTGGCCTCGTCATGGATGATGGCCTTGTCGTCGTAGGCGTCGGCGGTCATCTTGCACGGGGGTTCGGTGCAGTGCCGGCACTGTTCGGGGAAGAACAGCCAAGCGGCCATGAAGCCCTTGTCGTCGGCCACTTCCTTCATGTGCACGGTCTTGTAGGTGATGGCCGAGACGTCCATGGGGTTCTGATGGGACCCGTGGTTTCTGGTTTCCTCGGCCGGGAGTTTGTTCCACTGCTTGCAGGCTATCTGGCAGCCGCGGCAGGCCGTACATTTGGTCAGATCGACGAAGAATGATTTTCCTGACATATCGACTCCTTACGCTTTCTTCACGTTGACCATGAAGGCCTTGCTTTCCGGGATGCCGGTGTTCGGGTCGCCGACAGCCGGGGTGAGCAGGTTGGCGGCGTCTCCGCCGTCCTTGGGCCAGACCCAGCCGAAGTGCCAGGGAATGCCGACCACGTGGACCGGGTTGCCCATGACTTCGAAGGGCTTGAAGCGCTTGGTCACGATGGCGATGGCCCAGAGCTGGCCGCGCGGGTTCTCCAGGATAACCTTTTCGCCGTTCTTGATGCCTTTGAGTTCGGCCAGTTCTTCGCTCATTTCGCAGAACATCTGCGGCTGGGCTTCCGTCAGCCAGGGCAGCCAGCGGGTCAGAACGCCCGTCTGCCAGTGCTCGGTGACGCGGTAGGTCGTGCACACGAACGGGAAGCGCGGGTCGCAGGTCGTGCGCTTGTGGGCCTCGTCGGCGAACATCATGGCCGTCGGGTTGTTGAGCGTCTTGGAGAAGGGATGCTCGGTGACCGGGCACTCCAGCGGCTCGTAGTATTCGGGGAAGGGACCGTCGTTCAGGCCGGGGCCGTACAGGGCGCCCATGCCGTGCTGCTGCATGATGAACGGGTGTTTGGCGCCGGCGTCGCCGCCACCGTCGACCACGTCGATCAGCCACTTCTTGTTGGCCGCGTCCCAGGCCAGGACGGGCTTGTTCGGCGCCCAGGGCTTTCCGGTGAGGTCAACGGAGGCCCTGTTGTAGATGATGCGGCGGTTGACCGGCCAGGACCAGGTCCAGTTCGGGAAGAGGCCGATCTTTTCCTGTTCGGGGGTCTGGGTCTTGTCGCGGCGGGCGGCCATGTTGCCCTTGTCCGTGTAGGAGCCGGCGTAGATCCAGTTGCCGGAGCAGGTCGAGCCGTCGGCCTGCATGACCAGGAAGCTCGGCAGCTGGCTGCCGGCCTTGTACACGGTTTCCTTGCCGTCGGCGCCCTTGATGGTCGTATCCTTCAGGAAGTAACCGTTGATGAGCTTGGCCGTCTTGTGCGGGTCGAAGGCGTGCCCGTCGCCCCAGTCGTCGACGTTGAGGCCGAGGATCGGGTCGGGGAAGGCGCCCTTGTCCTTCTTGTAGAGTTCGCGGATCTTCAGCGCCAGTTCATAGATGATGTCGCCGTCCGGCTTCGTGCTGCCCATGGGCTTCGGGCCGGCGTAGCGCCACTGCATCCAGCGGCCGGAGTTGGAGATGGAGCCTTCCTTTTCCACCGACACGCAGCAGGGCAGGAAGAAGACTTCGGTCTTGATCTTCTTGGGATCGACGCCCGGGCCCTTCCAGAAGGAGCCGGTCTCGTTCTCGAAGATGTTGACGTTGACCATCCAGTCCAGCTTGGACAGGGCTTCGCGGGTCTTGTTGGAGTCCGCGCCGCTGGCGGCCGGGTTCATGCCCCAGGCGAAGAAGCCCTTGAATTGTCCCTTGAGCATCTTGTCGAAGAGGACCAGCCAGGAAGCGTTCTGGCCTTCATCCAGCTTGGGCAGCCATTCGTAGGCCTTGGCTGGCTCGGCATCCTTGTAGAGGGACTTGAGCAGGCTGGTCATGTACTTGGGCTGGTGCTGCTTCCAGTTGACGCTCTTGGGGTCCTTGCTGACCGGGCTGATGCCCTTCAGGTAGTCGTCGTAGACAGCCTGGTTGGCTCTGGGGGTCGGCAGGTAGCCGGGGATGATGTGGAAGAGCAGGGCCTGGTCCGTGGATCCCTGGACGTTGGATTCGCCGCGCAGGGCGTTCACTCCGCCGCCGGCCACGCCCATGTTGCCCAGCAGCAGCTGGATCATGCTCATGGCGCGGATGTTCTGCACGCCGACGGTGTGCTGGGTCCAGCCCATGGCGTAGAGAATCGTGCCTGCCTTGTCGGGCTTGCCCGTGGCCGTGTAGGTCTTGTACAGGGCAAGCAGCTTGTCTTCAGGCGTGCCGGAGATCGAGGACACCTTCTTGGTGTCGTAGCGGTCGTAGTGGGCCTTCAGGAGCTGGTACACGCAGCGGGGGTCCTTCAGGGTCATGTCCCGCTTGGGGACGCCGTTCTCGTCCATCTCGAAAGCCCAGGACTTCTTGTCGTACTTGCGTCCGGCCTCGTCAAAGCCGGAGAACAGGCCATCCTTGAAGCTAAAATCTTTGCCGACGATGAAAGAGGCGTTGGTGTACTCGAGGACGTACTCCTTCTGGATCAGGTCATTGTCCAGAATGTACTTGATCATGCCGCCCAGGACACCGATGTCGGAGCCGGAGCGCAGGGGAACGTACAGGTCCGCCTTGGAGGAGGTGCGGGTGTAGCGCGGGTCGACATGGATGACGGTTCCTCCCGCCTCCTGCGCCCTGGTCACCCACTTC
Source organism: Desulfomicrobium escambiense DSM 10707 (assembly GCF_000428825.1). Classification (NCBI taxonomy): domain Bacteria; kingdom Pseudomonadati; phylum Thermodesulfobacteriota; class Desulfovibrionia; order Desulfovibrionales; family Desulfomicrobiaceae; genus Desulfomicrobium; species Desulfomicrobium escambiense. Next base: position 57,544 of record NZ_KE386803.1, read on the forward strand.
CAGCAGATGGGATGGTTTTCGGCAGCGTTGCTGCCCATTACTAAAATGCAATCACTGTTCTTGAAATCGATCCAGTGGTTGGTCATCGCGCCGCGTCCGAACGACTCTGCCAGAGCCGCAACAGTTGCGCTGTGTCAAATACGTGCTTGGTGCTCTATGTATGTTAGCCCCAGACTGCGGAGAAATGCCTGGTAGATCCAGCACTCCTCGTTGTCCATGGCGGCCGAGCCGACGGAGGCCAGGCCTTCGGTGCGGTTGACGACTTGGTCCTTGGCGTTCTTGACGGCAAAGGACTCGTCGCGGACCTTTTTGACGCGTTTGGCGATTTCCGTGATGGCCCAATCCCAGCTCTTCTCTTCCCACTTGTCGCTGCCGGGGGCGCGGTACTGGACCTTGGTGATGCGTTTGGGGTTTTCCGCCAGTTGGAAGTGGGCGGCGCCCTTGGCGCACAGTGCGCCTTCGCTGATGGGATGGTCGGGGTCGCCTTCGATGTTGATGGCGCGTCCCGTCTTTTCGTCGGTGGTGACGATGAGACCGCAGCCTACCGAGCAGTAGCAGCAGACCGAGGTGGTTTCCTTGCCTTTGCGCAGATTCATGAGCTGCGCGTGGGCCTTGGTCGGCGCCAGGTCAAACCCCAGGCCTCCGAAGGCCGTGACCGCGGTGGCCGCGGCAGTGAGTTTGACGAATTCTCTTCTTCCCAGTTTCATGCAGTTCCTCCTGACAATGTTTCTGGTGTTACCTGCCACGAATTTCACGGCCAAGGCTTATCAAAAGCCGGCGGCCGGACGGGAACGGCGTATCGAGGGGCGGGGCGACTGCGGGCTTCTTCACGGAGCCCACGGTTCTCACCACCGTCCTGGCGGTCAGGACCGCCTGGAGGTTGAAGCCCAGACCCGAGAAGGGCAGCATGTCCCTGGTGGGGAACTGCCCGTAATTTCTCGCTCCGGATGGACAACCTATCCAACCTATCGATACGGTTTCCGATTTTTCCATAATTGAGACTATGAAGGAAAACCCGAATAAGTTGCAAGAAGATGCTTATTCCTCAAAGTCCGGCACCATGGCGCAGAGGTACTCGGCCAGGATAGGGAAAATGTCCTCGTTCTTGTGGTTGTAGCGGAATTCCAGCTCTTTGATGTAGAGCGGGAAGTTTCTGGGCGAGATGCCCTTGAGGCGGCGGAACCACTCCTTGGAGAAGGACCAGAAGCCCTTGGACGAGTCGATGTGGAGGCCCTTGTCGGCATGGCGGATGTTGTAGATGGAGGACAGCTGGCTGCCGCCCGTGAGCAGGGCTGCGTACTGCTTGAAACGGTCGGTGTAGATGATCTTGCCCAGGCTCGCGGTCTTGAGGTGGAAGTTCATCTTGAAGTGGACGATGCTGTCACCGTCGAGCTCGGGGATGAGGTCGGCGAAGACATGGGTACCGCGCTCGACGATGCCGAAGACGGGCATGCGCCCGCCCCTGGTGCTCATGTCCAGATGGAACTTGCCCGACTTGGAGAAGCCCAGCCCCTCGATGGAGCGGATGATGAGGCGCGCGTCCAGGGAATGGGCCAGGATGGCCATGCGCAGGGTCGTCACGGCCTTGTAGGCCGTGTTGTAGGTGACGCCCAGCTGTTCGGCCATGCGCCCCGTTGGGACCTCAAGCTCGAAAAGCTTGATCAGCCTGAGCCACTGCCTGGGGGAGAGGTTTCCGTTGTTCAGGAAACGCTGGCTGAAGTCGTGAAAGGTATAGGCGCAGCGCGCGCAGCGACGTCTGCCGCCCTGCAGGGTGTACAATTTTCGGCTGCGGCATTTGGGGCAGATACGCTGATGGTTTTTCCAGCAAAATTGCAACAGGTATTTTCTTGCTGAATTTTCATTTTTAATCAAATTTTCAAATGTTTGAAAATCCATTTTATAAAAATCCTGTGCAAAAGTTTGGGTAATATGGTGTTTCTGCTCTTCTACCCAGATCTCGTTTAGTCTTGGTGTGACTGGATTTCATTATGTCCAAAAAGGCATAATTCGTCCCTCCCTTTGGGTATGAATTCATGCTTTGGCACAGGGTAGTGCTTTTGGGCCCCCAGCGCAACCGTCCTTCGCACAGTGGCGCATGTCATACTTTTCAGGTAGTCCGTTTCAGGCACGAATCGTAATTCATCAGGAGGCTCTCGTGCACCATCGGCTACACATCGTTTTGCTCGTCCTGTGCGCTTTCGCCCTTGGGTCATGCCAGGAGGCCGAAGTGCAGATCCCTCTCGCCCCGGTGGCTTCGGGAGTGACCGACACGGAAGTGACCTTCGGCTCCTCCCTGCCCCTGCAGGGCCATGCCGCCTATCTCGGCCAGGAAACCCTGCGCGGGGCCATGAGCTACATCAAGTACGTCAACGAGCAGGGCGGGGTGCATGGACGGACCATCCGCGTCATCACCCGCGACGATTCCTACGATCCTCCCAAATGTCTGGACAACACCCAGCGCTTCCTCATCGAGGACAAGGTCTTCGGTCTGTTCTGCTATGTCGGCACGCCGACGACGGTCAAAACTCTGCCCCTGGTGGAGGAAGCCCAGATTCCGCTCCTGGGCATGTTCACCGGCGCCAACGCCCTGCGCGAGCCCTTCATGCCCTACCTCATCAACGTGCGGGCCTCCTACTACCAGGAGACCAGCGCGGCGGTGGAGCACATGGTCCAGGACCTCAAGCTCACGCGCATCGCCGTCTTCTACCAGTACGACGCCTACGGCTTCGACGGCCTGACCGGCACGGAGCTGGCCCTGAAGCGTTTCGGCCTCGAACCCGTGGCCAGGGGCAGCTACATTCGCGGCACCCACGACATCCGCGAGGGCCTGGAACGCATCCGCGAATCCGGGGCCGAGGCCGTGGTCATGATCGGCACGTCGGACCCGTGTGCGAATTTCATCCGCAGGTCCCTGGATACCGGATTTTCGCCCATCTTCTACATGGTGTCCTTCGTCGGCGCCAAGGAGCTGTCCAGGAATCTGCTGCAGACCGAGACCAACGGCGTCAACGTGGTCATGTCGCAGGTCGTGCCGCCGCCCATCCGCCGCGACGGCACCGTGGCCGAAAGCGCCGGGGAGTTCGTGCGGCTGCTGGACGAGCACTACCCCGGCGAGGAACCGAACTTCGTGGGCTTCGAGGGCTACATCAACGCCAAGGTGCTGGTGGAGGGGCTCAGGCGGGCGGGGCGTGACCTGACCCGGGAGTCGTTCCAGGCGGCCATCGCCTCCATGACGGACTTCTCCCTGGGCGGGGACGTGACGCTGTCCTTCGGGCCCGTCGATCATCAGGGCATGGATAAGGTCTATTTCACCCGCCTGCATGACGGTCGCTTCCTCCTGCTCGACAACTGGGCCGAACTCCGCGGGGAGGGCCGGCCATGAAGCCCTATGCGCGCATCTCCCTCAAGAACAAGATTTTCGTTTCCATCTTGGCCGTCATCCTCATCATCAGCGTGACCATCGCCCTGCTGGCCCGCTGGATCCTCATCTCCGGCCTGACCAAGGAGCTGGAGCAGCGCGGCGTGGCCGTGGCCCACTCCATCGCCGAGCGCGGCGGCGGGCTGGTCCTGGACAAGAACTACCCGGAACTGCTGAACCTGATCTTCGATGAGGCGCGCCTGCGGGAGCGCCAGCACCTCATCAACTACATTTTTGTCCTGGACCGGGGCGGGCAGGTGCTGTCCCACACCTTCACCGTGCCGTTCCCGGAACCCCTGAGCACCGCAAACCCCATCGCCGAGGGTAGCGTGCACAGCGTGCGCCTCGTAGCCGTCGGCTCCCTGACGTCCTACGACATAGCCGTGCCCATGAACGAGGGCCTGTACCGCATCGGCACCGTGCACGTGGGTCTGAGCAAGGAGCACATCGACAAGCTCGTGGCCAAGCTCAGGTTCATGTTCCTGGGCTTCATTTCGGCCGTCATCATCATCATCTTCTATGTCAGCCACCGCATCTCGCGCTACATCACGAGCCCTATCTCGCGGCTGACCAACATCTCCGACGAGCTGAGCCGCGGCAATTTCGACGTGCATCTGGACCTGGGCGAGGGCCTGGACTGGGCCGTGACCAACTGTCCGGCCTACAAGGACACGAACATGCCGTGCTGGCATTTCGACGAGCAGGGCCGCAAGTCGCGCAAGGCCGAGGGCAAGACGGGGCAGGTCTGCGCCACCTGCCTCTTCTATCGCAAGCGCGAGGGCGACGAGGTCATCCAGCTGGCCGATTCCTTCATGAGCATGGTCTGGTCCATCCGGCTCTACCGCAAGCGCCTGCAGGAGTCGGAGATGAAGTACCGCTCCCTGTTCGACTCCGGCCCCGACCCCATTTTCGTCGTGGACTGCGACACGGAGCTCATCCTCGACGCCAACCCGCGCACCGAGGAACTGTACGAGTACGCCAAGGACGAACTCCTTGGGCTGTCCTTCACCAGACTCGGCCACGAGCAGGTCAAGGAGTGCCTGTCCTACCTGGAGGACGGCCGCTCCAACACCGGCTGCGTCTATTACCCGAAGGTCCTGCACTACAAGAAGGGCGAGCGGCCCTTCTACGTCAACATGCACGCCTGCCCCATCAGTTACGGTGGCAAGCGGGCCATGATCGTGGCCGTGACGGACATCACCGAGATGATGGAGAAGGACGCGCAACTGGTGCAGGCCGCCAAGATGAAGACTCTGGGCGAGATGAGCGCCGGCATCGCCCACGAGATCAACCAGCCCCTCAATGCCATCAAGATGGGCAGCGAGTACCTGAACCTGCTCATCGAACAGAATCGCGAGGTCAGCGTGTCCCAGATCAGGGACATGGCCACGGAAATCAGCCAGCAGGTGGACCGGGCCACGGACATCATCAACAACCTGCGCGCCTTCGGCAAGAAGTCGGGCCTGGTCATGGAGCGGGTGGACATGAACGAGCCCATCCGCGGCGTGCTGTCCATCATCGGCCGCCAGTTCTCCATCCAGCGCATCACCATCCGCCTGGAACTCGGCGACGACCTGCCCGTCATCAAGGGGCACAACAACCGCCTGCAGCAGGTTTTCTTCAACCTGCTCAACAACGCGCGCGACGCCATCCAGGAGAAGATGGAGTCCGAGCCCGGCATGTGGGGCGACATCCTCGTGCGCACCTACGCCCGCGACGGCAGGGTCTACGCGTCTTTCTCGGACAACGGGCCGGGCATCGAGGATTCGGTGCGCAACAAGATCTTCGAACCCTTCTTCACCACGAAGCAGACCGGCAAGGGCATGGGCCTCGGCCTGGCCATCACCTACGGCATCGTCCGCGACTACGGTGGCACCATCACCATTGACAGTCGGCCGGGAGAGGGTACGACGTTCGTGCTCAGCTTCCCGTGCGCCGAGGGGCTTCAGACGCCCGAACCAAAAGCAGGCCGGCCGCAGCCGCTCCCGGCCCAAACCAGCAGGATACCCGAATGACCCAAGAAAAAATCCTGGTTATCGACGACGAGAAGGCGACCCTCAAAATGTTCCGGCTCTTCCTGGACGTCTACGGCTTCGACATCCTGACGGCGGAATCGGGCGAGGAGGGCCTCGACGTCTTCGAACGAGAGCGGCCGGACATCGTCCTGACGGACATCAAGATGCCGGGCATGGACGGCATCGAGGTACTGCAGGAGATCAAGCGGCGGTCGCCCGCCACGGAGGTCATCGTCATCACGGGCCACGGCGACATGGATCTGGCCATCCAGGCCCTGAACCTCGACGCCGCGGACTTCATCAACAAGCCCATTCAGCGCCAGAGTCTGGAGCAGGGCCTGTCCCGCGCCCGCGAGCGCCTCAAGCTGGCCAAGAGCCGGCAGAACGAGGTCCGCACCAGGCCTCACGGCCGGGCGCTGGTGGTCGAGATCCAGGGCAGCGTCAGCTCCCACAGCGAGCCCTACCTGCGCGAAGCCTACGCCAAGGCCAAGGAGGCGGGGAGCGGGCGCATGGTGCTGCATTTCGACCCCAACACCTCGGTCAACGGCGCGGGGATCGCCATCCTGACCCAGTTGGTCCTGGAGAGCGAGAAGGACGGCATGGAGATCGTCATGGCCGGGCTTTCCGAGAACTTCCGCAAGGTTTTCGGCATCGTGGGCCTGAGCCGCATGGTGCAGATCTTCGACACCCTGGACCAGGCCTGCGCCTAGCGCATCCCGGCCCCGCCAACTGCAAGGAGTGAACATGACCGTCTTCATCCGCCTGATTTTCTGCCTGCTGCTGGCCTTTCCGGCCGCCGCCCTGGCCGCCCCGCCTGAAGTCGGTCAGACCATGCCCGCCCTGACCCTGCCCGTGCCCCAGGACCAGGCCGGTCAGGAAATGCTCGGGGTGCAGGGCAAGACCTCCTTCACCCTGGCCGACCTGCCGGGCGAACTCGTCTTCATCGAGGTCATCGGCGTCTATTGCCCCCAGTGCGTCAAGCAGTCGCCGGGCTTCAAGTCGCTTTTCAACCGCCTGAACAAGGGCAAGACCAAGGGGCGCGTGGCCATGTTGGCCCTGGCCGCCGGCGGGAACGACGCCGAGATCCGGCAGTTGGCCGCCACGGGGCAGTACCTGTTCCCCATCGTCAGCGACCCCGACTACGCGGCGCACAAGGTGCTGGGCGAGCCCCTGACGCCCTTCACCATCATCTGCAGGCCCGGCGGCGAGGTCCTCTACACCCATCTGGGCATCGTCGAGGACGTCGATGGCCTCTACCAGCAGATCAAGGCCCTGCTCGACAAGGGGTAGGCCATGACAGGCGCTTCCCGGCCGGAAGGCGACATAGACCGCGCCAGGTACCAGTTCAGAATCCTTTCGGATACGGCCGCGGAACTGAGCGGGGTCAGGTATCCGCACAAGATCCTTGAATCCTTCGCGCTCTCGGCTCAGGGCGGGGTCGGGGCGCGCGGCTCTTTCGCGGCCATTCTCGGGGCGGGCGGGTTCGAGCTGCTGGCCCATTCCAGCCTCTCCAGAAACCTCACCCCCGAATACGCCGCGGTGCTGCGCAGCCATCTCGACGCCCTGGAAGGGGAGCGCAGCGCGCCGTATTTCGTGCCCTCGTTGCAGGGCGCGCTCTGCCCCGGGCGCTGCGAATTGCTTCTGGTCTGCCCCCTGGACGAAGGCAAGGACGGCGTCCTGGGCCTGGAAGCCAATCTGGCCGGGCGACCCTACGACGAGAACGACCGCCAGCTCGTGGCCAGCCTGGGCACCCTTTTCCAGACCAGCCTGCGTTTCTCCCTCTTCGCCGCTCGTGTCGAACTGCTCAACGCCGAACTGACCAAGCGCAACGACACCCTCGACCGTCAGATCTTCCACCTGAGCGCATTGCGCGAACTCTCCCGGGAGATCATCCGCGTGGACATGGCCGAGGTCATGGATTCCCTGCTGCTGACCATCCTCGGCCATTTCGTCCGTCCGCGTGGGATTCTGGCCCTTCACGACAGAGGGACGGGCGCGATCCTGACGAGCGCCAAGGGTGGGAGCGAACCGCCGAACCTGACCGCGGCCGAGGTCGATCGCCTCTTTTTCCTGTGCCTGGCCGGAGCCCGCGAGAAGCGGCTCGAACCCCTGCGGGTCGAACCCGTGGAGCGGCTTGAGGCCGTGTCGGAACTGCCCCTCGGCTTTGCACCGGACCGCGCCTTCATCTTCATGCTGCGCGAAAACCTCTACGGCGTCCTGCTGCTGGGACGAAGCCTCGACCCGACGACGGAAGCAGAGGACGAACTGCTGCAGGCCTTCGTGTCCCAGGGCGTCATGCATCTCAAGAACGCCGATTCCTTCGCCACGATCAGCGCCCTGAACGAGGACCTGGCGCGCCAGAACGAGGAACTGCGCGCCACCATCGCCGAACTGACCCGCGCCCGGGACCGCATCAGCGTGCTTGAGGCAGCCGGCCGGCGCATCGCGTCGGTGGTGCACAGCAAGGCCCAAAGCCTCGAACGCGTGCGGGCCGTCGATTTTCTGCTCATCCTGCTGCTCGGTCTCGGCCTGGCCCTGGCCTTCAACACGCACAACCCCCGCGGCATCCCCCTGGTGGAGCCGCCCGGAGTCGAGGTCGAGTCCATCTCCAGGGAAAGGGCCCTGGCCCTTGTGGCCGAGGAGGACGCCCTCCTGGTGGACGCGCGGCCGCGCGAGTTCTTCGAGCGTGAAACCGCTCCCGGCGCCGTCAACGTCCCGGCGCAGCTTTTCGACCTGGTCTACATGATGCAGATGGCGTCCGAGGACCCGCAGCGCCCCATCGTGGTCTTCGGCCGCAGCGTCAGCCGGCGTTACGACCTCACGGTTGCCCGCAGATTCCTGGGCCGCGACCACGAGCGGGTCTATATCGTCACGGACGTCCGGCCCCGCGATCTGCACGGAGGGGCGAAATGAACCGGCGTTTCCTGAACCTGGTGACGCACCCCGGCCTGGCCCTGGCCCTGCGTCTCTATCTGGCGGGGGTCTTCATTTACGCCAGCCTGTACAAGATCAATTTTCCGGCGGAGTTCGCCGACAACATCGCCGGCTATCTCATCGTGCCGCACTGGCTGGTCAACCCTCTGGCCGTGTTCATGCCGTGGCTCGAACTCGTCAGCGGTCTTTTTCTGCTGGCCGGGGTGCGGGTGCGGGCCGCGAGCCTGATCATTTCCGGCATGCTGGCCATGTTCACCGTGGCCGTCGTCGTGGCCCTGCTTCAGGATACGCCCATCAACTGCGGCTGTTTCCAGAGCGTGGGCGAGGCCATTTCCTGGTGGACAGTGCTGCGGGACCTCGTCTGGCTCGGCATGTCCGTCCACGTCTACCGTTACGACCGGCTGGTGCATATGGATCGCCTGTTCATGGTCAAACCCGAGGAGCTTGGACTGTGATGAAGAAGATGGTGTGGCTGATGCTCGCGCTGTGCCTGGCCTGTTCGAACCGGACGGAGCTGGACGGCCGCTACGAGGCCCTGCATCACGGGCCCGGAGGGAAGGTCGCCGCGGTCATGACCCTGGCCGATGACGGGAGCGGGAAGTGGGAGATCGAAGGCGAGGTACTGCCGTTTTCCTGGTCGGTGACGCCTGGCGGCCTGCGGGTGCACACCCGTGACGGGGCCGTCATCGAGGGTTTCATAGAGGGCGGCGCCGTGCGCCTCGACGTGCCGGGAGTGGGAATGCTCCTGTTCAGGCGGCGCTAGCAGCCGTCCCAAAACGGGGATCTTCCGCGTCAGCGAAAAAGCCAGGCCGCTCATGAATGCGAAAGTGCATTGTGCGCCCTGGCTTTTTCGCGTCCTTGCATAGCACCCTTTTGGAAGGGTTTGCGAATTTTGAGTTTTTCAGTCAGCTAGGGGCGGCCCGGAGTGTCGCGCAGGAGCCGCAGGTCGTCGGGATAATTGACGTTGAAGAAGAATCGCCTTTCCTCCTCCGTATAGCTCAGGCAGTGACGCTGTTCGGCCGGGATGAGACGGCCGAGCTTGTAATGGCCGTCGCGCACACCCGCCTCCAGAAGCGGCAGGGCCCCCGGTTCGTAGATGGCGACGAGGTTCTCGAAGAAGTCCGAGTCCATGAGGCGCCAGGCCGTGACGAGGGCCCCTGCGGGGCGCGCCTCCCTGGCTTCCAGCAGGCGGGTGACGAAGCTGTCCTCCATGAAGGGCAGGTCGCAGGCCAGGGCGAAGATCGGGCCGCCCAGTCTTTTCAGGGCCGTCATGATCCCGCCGGCCGGGCCGATGCGTTCCGTCTCGTCGACGATGACGGGCCACGGCGCCGGAACACGCTCCGGGTGGCGGCAGGAGACGTAGACTTCCGGCATGTGCCGCCGCAGCAGCTCCGCCGAGCGCACCAGCAGGGTCCGCCCTTCGTGGACCACATGGGTCTTGTCCTGTCCGAGCCGGGAGGATTGTCCCCCGGCGAGCACCAATCCGTACATGGTTGTCCTTGTGTGCCGCGCTTTTGGGCGGGAGGGCGTGGCGTTTGGGTTCGCAAGGGCAAAAGCGCGTGCACAAAGGGCATGGATTCCCGTCTGTGCGGGAAAGACGTAAAGACTCTTCGCCCTGGTTCCGTGTCATTCCCGCGCAGGCGGGAATCCATGCCTTTCATGCCACTTTGTCATGCAGAAAACGAAGATGGATTGCCGCGTCGAAGACTCCTCGCAATGACGGTTGTGGCAGGGCACCATTGCGAACTTGTGCGTGTGCGGCAATCCGTGTCCCGTTTTTCTGTTCGGTGTCTGAGTCTTCGCGGCGGGCCGCAGTCCGCCGGCGACTCTAGAACCCCCAGGCCGAGAGGGTGGGGCGCTTGTATTTCTTGTCCCGGGCGACGATATCCAGAGCCAGTGATTCCAGATCGTCCATGAGGGGCAGGGTGCGGCGGTCAAGATTCCGGAAATCCGTCTGCTTGATGTACATTTTGCAACTCTTGCAGGCGTTAATGCGCACGCCAGGCTCTTCCTTGGCCTCGTAGTATTCGAGCTTGGCCACGTCCTTTTCCAGGCAGAACGGACACTGCAGGCGTACGGCGTGGTATTCGGCGTGGCAGAAGCCGCAGATGTTGTAGCGGAACCCTTCCTTTTCCCGCAGGTCCGACATGATGGGCATGCTTCCGCATAGGGGGCAGTGGCCGTGGGACCATGATTTCGTCAGGTCGGTCCTGGCGGCCAGTTCCAGCGCGGCGCGTTCCAGGGAGGGCGTCATGGCCGCCTGAACGAGCATGGGCAGGGTGCGCGGAGCCGAAGGCGTTTCCTTGGCCCAGCCGGAGAACCATGCTTCGTCGCCGTTCAGGTGGGCCTGCATGGCGGCGTCGAGGTCGAGCCTGCCGTCCTCGACGGCCTTGGAGATGATCGCGGCCGCCTCGGCCAGGGCGGGGATGCTCGACGGGAGGAGCCCCAGAAATTCGTGAAAGAGCGCCACTGCCTGGTCGCGGTCGAAGGGGAAGCGGCTGCGTTCCACCAAGGGGGCTCCCTGGGACTGCTGCAGGGCGTCCGCGACATCCATGGCTGCGGCGGCAGGCACGTTTGCCTGGTCGCGGGATTCGAGCTGGCGCGTATAGATTTTTTCGACCAGGTCGAGCAGTTCCGTGGGCAGAAATCCGCGGGTCCTGCAGGCGGCGATCTTTTTGACGAGCAATTCCTGTGCTTTCCGGGCTTCGAGCATGAGCGGTCTCCGTTGATGAAGGGTGAGGATCGGGTCCGTTCGTATCGTGTCTGACGTCACATCACAATGCTTGTTTTGCGTCGTGCTTTGCATTAGAGAATTATCTGTTGAATTTCCGACACCTTATCCAAGCGAGGCGAAAGCCGAGGGAGGGAACATGACCGATTCCGCAGTGGGCGAAACCCTGACCATGCGTCTGCATCTCTGGTTCGAGCGTGACGAGAAGATTTTCCTGGGCATCGGAAGGGCCCTGCTGCTGGAGAAGATCGAGGAGTACGGGTCCCTGCGGCAGGCCGCCACGGAGATGAAGATGTCCTACCGGGCGGCGTGGGGCAAGCTCAAGGCTGCCGAGGAGAGCATCGGCAAGCCCTTGGTGCAGAAGGTCAAGGGCAAGGGGCAACGCTACGAGCTGACCCCTGTCGGACGCCAGCTGGCCAGGCAGTTCATGCAGTTGCAGCAGGACGTCGAGGCCTTTGCCAAGACCAAGGCCCAGGAGCTTTTCGGGGACAACGTGCAGTATTACGCCGACGCCTACCCCGAACACAAGCTTTCGTCCCTCAAGCCGGAGTAGGTCATGGATCACGGTTTCTTCCGGGTCATCAGCCCTGCCAGATTCTGCGAACTGCTGTCCGCCTTCCAGGCCGTCGGCAGCGAGTATGTCCCCCTGGACGACTGCCTGGGAAGGGTTCTGGCGGCCGACGTCCCGGCCTGTGAGAACATACCGGCCGTGGACCGCTCCTGCATGGACGGCTACGCCGTGCGCGCGGCCGAAACCTTCGGCGCCAGCGAAGGCAACCCCGGCTACCTGGAGCTGATGCGCAGCGCGGCCATCGACGAGGTCGTCAGCCATCCTCTGGGCGCGGGCGAGTGCATGGGTATCGCCACGGGCGGCACCCTGCCACCTGGCGCCGACGCCGTGATCATGGTCGAGCACACCCAGATGCTGGGGGAGACCACCGTCGAAATCCGCAAGACCGCGACTCCGGGCGAAAACGTCATGCTTGCCGGCGAGGACGTGGCAGTCGGCGACGTGGCCCTGCCCGCCGGTCGGCGGCTGCGCCCCCAGGACGTGGGCCTGCTGGCCGCCCTGGGCCGGACCTCCCTGAACGTCTTCCGCCTTCCGCGCTGCGGCATCGTCTCCACGGGCGACGAGCTGGTGCCCGTGGACGCCGCGCCGCGTCCCGGCCAGGTGCGCGACGTCAATTCCCACACCCTGGCCTGCCTGGCCCGCCAGACCGGGGCCCTGGCCCGCAACCACGGCCTGGTCCCGGACGTGCGCGAAGCCCTGCGGCGGGCCCTGGCCGAGAGCCTGGCCGAGAACGACGCGGTCTTCATCTCGGGCGGCAGCTCCATCGGCACCCGCGACCTGACCATCGAGGTCCTCGAATCCTTCGAGGACGCCGAAATCCTGGCCCACGGCGTGTCCATCAGCCCAGGCAAGCCGACCATCCTGGCCCGCGTCGGGGGCAAGCCTGTCCTGGGCCTGCCGGGACAGGTCACCTCGGCCCAAGTGGTCATGCTCGTCTTCGGCCAGCCCCTGCTGCGCCATCTGGGCGGCGAGTCGGGCGCCTTCGACCCGGCGGGCCGGGTCATGCGCCGGGCCGTGCTCGGGGCCAATCTGTCCTCCAAGCCCGGCCGGGAGGACTATGTCCGCGTCAGGCTGGAGGACCGCGACGGCCGCCTCACGGCCATGCCGCGTCTGGGCAAGTCGGGGCTGCTGCGCACCATGCTCGACGCCGACGGCCTGCTGCGTCTCGACGCGTCCCTGGAAGGCCTGACGGCCGGCCGGGACGTGGACGTCTGGATTTTCTAACCACTGCGGGATTCATGAAACAGCGAAACATCTATCTGAAAACGGTGCCGGTGGCCGAGGCCGTGGCCCTGGCCATGGCAGCCCTGGACCGGGAAACCCTTGTCCGGGCCGAGATCGTGCCCTCGCACCAGGCCTGCGGCCGGGTCACGGCGGCGCCCGTGTACGCCGTGTGTTCCTCCCCGACCTTTCACAGCGCGGCCATGGACGGGTACGCCGTGCGCGCCGAGTCCACTTTCACGGCCCGCGAAGGCCGCCCCGTGCGGCTGGCCAAGGGCAGCCAGTGCGTGGCTGTGAATACGGGCCATCCGCTGCCCGCGGGCATGGACGGGGTGCTCATGATCGAGAAGGTCGTGCGCGAGGACGACGGGGCCATCGAGATCGAGACCCCGGTCTTCCCCATGCAGCACGTGCGCCGCATCGGCGAGGACATCGTGGCCACGGAGCTGTTGCTGCCCCAGAACCGGACCCTCTCCCCCTACGACGTGGGGGGCCTGTTGAGCGCAGGCATCTGGGAGGTGCCGGTCTGGGAGAGGCTGCGCATGGATTTCATCCCAACGGGCGACGAGGTCCTCGACTTCACCCTGCGCCCGTCGCCGAAGCCCGGGCAGGTCATCGAGAGCAACTCCCAGGTCTTCGCCGGCCTGGCCACGGCCCAGGGCTGCCTGTTCACCCGCGTGAACCCGGTACCCGACAACGAGGAGGCCCTGACCTCGGCCGTCCTGGCCGCCGTGGACGGACCGGCCCACGTCGTTGTCGTGGGGGCGGGGTCTTCGGCCGGGTCCAAGGATTTTTCGCGCTCCATCATCGCCGGGCTGGGGCAGGTCCTGGTCCACGGCATCGACGTCATGCCCGGCAAGCCGTCCATCCTGGGCGTGGTTAAGGGCAAGCTCGTGGTCGGCGCGCCCGGCTACCCGGTCTCGGCCGTGGTCTGTTTCGAGGAGCTGCTCATTCCGCTCTTGTCCTGGCTGTCCCGCAGGACAGTGCCGGCGCGGCCCGTCGTGTCGGCGGAATTGTCCCGCAAGGTGCCCTCCAAGCTCGGCACCGAGGAACTGGTCCGTCTGGCCATCGGCCGGGTGGGGGAGAAGTACGTGGCCACGCCCCTGGGCCGCGGCGCGGGCATGCTGACCACGCTCATCCGCGCCCAGGGCGTGACGCGCATCCCTACGGATTCAGAAGGGACTGAGGCCGGGAGCCAGATCCGGGCAGAGCTTCTGGTGCCCGAGGCCGAGCTGGACCAGACCCTGGTCGTCGTCGGCAGCCATGACAACATCGTCGACGTCCTGGGCAACGAGCTCATGGGCCTGTCCAGGCCGGTGCGCATCTCCTCCAGCCACGTCGGCTCCATGGGCGGCCTGACGGCCCTGAAGAACCGCTCGGCCCTCATGGCCGGGACGCACCTTTTCGATGAAGGGAGCGGGGATTTCAATTTCCCCTTCTTTCGCAAGTACCTGCCGGGCCTGGACGTGGCGTGCGTCAACCTGGCCATCCGCCACCAGGGCCTCATCGTGGCCAAGGGCAACCCCCTGGGCATCGGGGGCGTGCAGGACCTGGCCCGGCCGGACGTGCGCTTCATCAACCGCCAGCGGGGGGCGGGCACGCGCATCCTCCTGGATTACCACCTGAAACAGGCCGGCATCGACCCGCGCCAAGTGCAGGGCTACGACAAGGAGGAGTTCACGCACATGGCCGTGGCCGTGAACGTCCTGACCGGCACGGCGTCCTGCGGCCTTGGCATCTACGCCGCAGCCAAGGCCCTGGGCCTGGATTTCGTGCCCCTGGCCCGTGAGCGCTACGATCTGGCCTTCCTGCCGGAACTTGCCGACTGGAAGACCGAGACGGTCCTGGAACTGATCCGCTCCGAGGCCTTCAAAGCCCGTATCGCGGCTCTGGGCGGGTACGAAACGACGCTTACGGGACGCATCATGGCGCCTGGCCTGGGTTTGGGCTAACTCCTTATTTTTGCTTGACGGTTCAGGGAGGCATACAGTAGCTGCAAGGTCCTCGCGGGCGGGAGTAGCTCAATGGCTAGAGCATCAGCCTTCCAAGCTGAGGGTTGCGGGTTCGAGTCCCGTTTCCCGCTCCACGAGAAAGACGGCGGCATAGCCAAGTGGTAAGGCAGAGGTCTGCAAAACCTCCATTCTCCAGTTCAAATCTGGATGCCGCCTCCATATGCGGGAGTAACTCAGTGGTAGAGTGCAACCTTGCCAAGGTTGAAGTCGCGGGTTCAAATCCCGTTTCCCGCTCCAGATGACACGCCGGTCCAGAACCGGCTCAGAACAAAAACAAACCCTCGTCGTAAGTTGCGGCGAGGGTTGTTTTTTGTGGCGTCGCCTTGATGAGGCCGGGGTGAGATTGGGCCAGACTGGGCAGTGCTCGTTTTCAATGAGCACTCGGGTGGTTCTCGTTGTGTGAGGTTAAGCTATCATACCTGTCCAAATTTTGGGGAGCACCTCTGTCTGCGGACGCCGCGCCACCCGATGATCTGACCAGTTTCAATCCATGCCCTCCGCACGGAGGGCGACCGTACCA
>NZ_KE386803.1:74541-136891 GCF_000428825.1 Desulfomicrobium escambiense DSM 10707
GGTTTCAATCCACGCCCTCCGCACGGAGGGCGACCGTGAGTTGCGAAATATGTTGGCATCATTGCGTTCCCCAAGACTATTCCGCGAACCATGTCGGAGAAAATACAACCCTTCCGTCCGCCAACAACTCAAATCAATATTAGTCCAGCAAAACCGATTACTCCCGTAATCGCGAACCTCCCAGACAAACCGGGACAGCTTGGGGTTCGCGCTATAAAATCAGGGGGCCTTCCGGGTCGTACTCGGGCTTGGCACCGACATGCTCGATTTTTCGTTTCCAGTTGGCGCCCAGATAGTAGAAGCGCAGGCTGTCCTTCCGCTCATCCATTTCGGTCAGCAGCCGGTGTTTGAGCCTCGCCCATTGCGCCGGATCAACCACGCATTCGAACACGGAGTACTGCACCCGCTGCCCGTAATCCTGACAGGCTTTGGCGATGCGCCGCAGACGTCTCTCACCCCCCGGGTCCTCGAAACTCACGTCGTAGCTTATGAGTACCAGCATGTCGTCATTTTCCCACAAACGGAGGATATCCATCCACGTCGCCGCGAAGCCATCTCGCCATGAGCATGGCCTGTACATGGAAGACGAGCCCCATGGAAATCCGCTCATTCAAAAACGGATGCACGATCTCATCCTGTTTGCGTTTCTGGTAAGCGACCAGCAGCGTTTTTCGGGCGTCATTGGTCATCCTGACCGCACCGGTTTCCAGAATCTCGAAGTCGTCTTTCTTGATCTGTCCCAGATTGATGAGCGAAAGTGCCAGACGGTCACCGACGAAGGCCCTGAACTCTTCCATGACGTCGAGCGCCAGTCCATGGCGTCCGGGCCTGTCCCGGTGCAGGAATCCCACCTCGGAATCCAGTCCGACGCATTCCAGGGCGCTACGCACGTCATGGGCCAACAGGGTGTAGATGAATGACAGCAGACAGTTGACCCGATCCAGAGGCGGACGGCGACTGCGCCCTATAAAGCGGAATTCCGGTTCCCCCGAGAGGATCAGATGGTCGAACACGCCGAAATAGCCGTTGGCCGCTTCGCCCTCGATGCCGCGGGCGACATCGAGGCTGACCGGCTGCTGCAGACGCTGCAGGCAATCCTTCAGATGCGACACCTCTTTGTCCAAGGGCGAACCGTCAATCTTGCCGCCATGGTCTCTCAGGGCCCGCTGGACTATCCGTCGAGCATTGATGATCTTGGCGCTGATGATGGATCTGGCCACCTCGGCGCTTGCCTCTGGAGAATCCGCCCGGCGATACTGCTCTCGTCGAAGCAGGACATTGCCGGAAACAGGCCCCTGCACCCGGGCCAGAAAGCGCCCGTTCTCGGTCAGAAAACTGAAGCCCAGCCCTCGCTCGGCGGCAAATCCCATCAAAAACGGGCTGCACGAGACCTGCCCGAAACAGACGATACCGCCAAGGGTATGCACCGGCACACGCAGCCTGACTTCGTTGTCCATGCGCACGGCCACGCATTCCCCGTCCTTGGCCAGATATGCGCCCTGAGTCGTCACGTAGAGCGTATTGAGCAGCTTCTTCATTCGGTGTCCGCCATGGCAGCCAGATACTTCCTGACGGTCTTGCCCCGTGGAAGTTCCGGCATGCACAGATCGATCAGTGAACAGGCATCGCACTTCGCCTCGTAGAGAGCCGCAGGGGTTTTCCCCGACGCGACAAGCTCATGCAGACGCGCAGAGGCTCCGATCGTTTCCTCACGCAAGACGGCGTCGAATGCGACCACCTCCCTTCGTCTGGTCTTTCCGTAAAAGAGCGCCCCTTGAGCGATGGCCACGCCGAGCATCTCCTCCAAGGCCATGGCCTGGGCGCAGAGTTGAATCCTGTCCCAGTTGGCGGCCTTGCTGCGGCCCCGTTTGTATTCGATGGGGTAGACATCCCCCCTTTCAGGGCCGAACTCGACCACGTCGGCCAGACCGGACAACCCGAGGCGCAAGGAACGCAAGGGCAGACTGCGTGCGATGCGCCGTCCCGCACGCACAAGGTCCACTCCAGCATCGACCTTCTCGTGAAGTATGCGGCCTTCGGCCGTGAACAGATTTTCCTCCCAGACCCGCTCGATATGGATGAGCGCACATTGCCGCTCGCAATAGAGCAGATGCTGCAAGGCTGATATGGGGAGAAGGTCGTCTTCCGTATACACAGGAGCTGACTCCGTTTGCGCTTTGCGACGTCGCGACTCGGCAGGGAAGCGAGTCAACGGCAGCGCCTCAGCTTGCCCATAAGAATTTCACGCATGCTCGGTTTGTCCTCCGGATACAGGGAGATGAGCCGCTTACCCTGCTGCTGATACAGTTGCTGCTTCTTGAGCATGCCGATCTTGTAGTCAGCGGTGTCCATGCCCCAATACTCAATATAGACATCGAACTCGGGCAGATAGAAATCCGGCCGGATGGCGTAGCCGTCGAGGATGCGAAAACGCTCGTCGTACCGATAGCGGATACCCTCGGCGCTCAGAGCCTCGCAGACAAGCCGTTCGCCCTCGGACTGCACCCAACTGCCGTCCTTGGCGCGGATGGTCTTCTGCAGTTCGATTTTGGTCTCGTAGTTGCGGCGCTCCAGAAAGACTTCGTCGAAGCAGTGGTCGCAGAACGGTCTCTGAAAGGCCTTGTGACTGCGCACATATTCGTCGGCCGCCAGTTCCACGCCGCAACGCTGACAGCAGTGCACAACCGCACGGTCCGCGATATCCGAAGCCGCACGGATCAGCTTGCCCGCAGCCAGCACACTGCGCTTGACGTAATCGCGCTCGGCCGGATTGGCATAGAGATCGCGCAGGTCCGACAGCACCGCCCGGGCAGCGGCCCCGTAAGAGCCAAGGGCCTTGGCCGCGTACTGTCGAACCTGCGGATGTTCGTCACGTAACAGTGGATGCAGCGCCTCCACCGCTGGAGCCGACGTCACGATGCCCGCCAGTTTGCCCAGGCCTGAGGCCGCAAGTCTGCGCACCAGCGGCGACACGGATTTGGACAGTTCCAGCAACTCCGGCAGGGCTTGCGGGTCCGCGCTGTTGCCGAGTTCCGTGGAGCGCCGGGCCAGCGTCTTTTCGGTGGAGGCGTTCATGTGTTTCATGACTGATTTCGATTCCGGGGAATCTCCATGGCGTCGCGACAGTGTGTACCGGCGCGATGCCATGTGTGCGGTTAGAGTTTTTCGATAACCTCGACGCCGGAGGGAGCCTGGTCGACTGCCACCGCGTAGTCGGCAAAGGAGCGTGCCGGGCCGGCGGAGCCTTCGGCGCGCCTGACTTGCACCAAATCGAAGAGCTTATGCGCCGGGGCGTTGCCGAGCTTGTTCTCGTGCCGGAAGACAATAAGCTTGCGGCTGCTCATGAGGCCCCGGGCAGCCGAGCGGTCATGTTCGAACATGTTCGCCAGGGCATCCCAGAGCAGATTCAGGTCGTCCTCGGAAAAGCCGGTCTTTTCCGCTAGCGGGGCAGAGACAAAGCCGTGCGCCACATACAGTCCGTAGGGCACGATGTGCTTGCGGCCCATGGTGCGTTCCTTTTCGAGATCCTTCTCGTTGGTCACGGCCATGCGGGTGATGCTGACTTCCTGCGGAATGATCGGCTCAACGCTTTTGGCAAAGGCGAGCTGCACCGGGCCGCGCACTTGGCCGCAGTTGACCTCGGTGGTCATGACCGCGCCGAATGTACGGATGTCGAAGAAGTTGGCGCACATCCAGTCGGTTACTTCTTTCGCCTTTTCGGCATTCTTGGGCAATTTTTTCGCTTCATGAGTCAGTTTGGCTTCAGTGTACGCTTCCAAATGGCTGGTATTCAATACCGCTTTCTCCTGAATATAAATGCGAAAACCCTTAGCGCCTTCCTTGGCCAGGGTCACATGGTTCCTGATCTTGCGCTTCAGGCACACATCCGTGACCAGACCATGCCCTGTTTCCGGGTCGATGCGCGGCATGTTGCCCGCGTCCGGGTCGCCGTTGGGGTTGCCGTTCTCGACGTCAAAAAGCAGCACGAATTCGTAGCGGTTGGCGATGGCGGTCATGGTTAGTTCTCCTTGCTCTTCTTGGTGAAAAAGTCTCTGCGCTGGTGGTAGTAGCCGATCATGAACAGGCCTTGCTCCTCGGATGCCATGGTAGTCGGGAAGTCGCTGAAGGCGCTGATAATGTCCTGCATCATGGCTTCGTAATGGAAGGCCATCCCTTTCTTCTCGGGGTCCTTGCGAAGTTTGGCCGTGTGGTTGGCCGCATTCTTGAGCAGCATGTGGAAGACCTGTCCCGGATTGGCTGACGCGGAGGCCAGATAGCGGTCCTTGATGGTCGCGCCGGCTCCGGGAATCGCCTCTTCCTGGGCTTTTTCCAGGACGGCGAAAAGTCGGCCAAGCAGATACGGGCGGTCTGTTCTTGCGGGGTCGAGTGACACGGGTACCTCCAACTGTTTGTTTCGCGTGAGAAATGCCTTGATGAGTGCGGCCCGGTAATACGTCACCGCGTGTTCGGCACGGATGCGGCCGAGCACCGCCGGCAACAGGCTCTGCGGGTACTGCCCACCGGTGAGCATGGCCCTGGCCACGCCTCCGGCCAGCACGGGCGAGATGTTCTCGCTCTTGTTCAGCGTCGCGGTCTGGCGAAGCAGGAGCCAGAGCGGCGGAAACTCGGGCTCGTTGTCGTACTGCCGGATGATTTCCAGATCCCGGAAATGCCTGCCGATCTTGTGCAGCAGACCGCCTACGGTATCGACCTCCCAGAAACGTATGGACAGACGGGCCGCGTTTGGGGCCAGGGCCAGCACATAGAAGCGAACGGATTCATCCAGATCGGGCACGATATCGACGGCGTGCTTGCCGGAACGGATAGCCTGGAGCAGGTCGTGCAGCTTGATTGCGGTCTGATGGTCGACAGTGGTTTCCGGCTGCGACGATTGTGATGAAGGGTCAAAGAGATCAGCCAGGAAATCTTCCGCAGGGCTGGTGCACTCGGCCCAGAAGACGATGGTGGCGTCGCCGATGGTGATTTTTTGGCGACTGCCGCGTGTCAGCAATGCGTTGAGCGCCGTGGTGTAGGCAAAGGCGGATATTTCCCCGACATCCGCCTTGTCCTTGTCATAGGAGACAAAGGCGCTGGCATTGTATGAAACGATGTAGCCGCCTGATGTCTGACCGCCTGCGACACCCTTGATGGGAGTATGCACCCGCGCCTGGGCGACATCTTGCTCACCCGTGATCAGACACTGCACTCGCGGGGCGGCGTCGGACTTGCCGCAATGCGTGAGCCATACCTTTTGAATCGGCAACCGATTGTGAATGAAGCCCTTGGTTCCTTCGAGGCGAAAGACGAGATTTGCTGCAGCGATATCGTGCCAGTTCAGAAAAGCGGCGACATTCTTTTCCGCCTGCTCCGGGTCCCAGCTGTCCAGAAATCTTTTTATCGCCAAGAGCCCGGCGTCATCGAGATCTTCGCAAATTGAGCAAAGCAGCTCTTTGAAGGCGGCAAAACGCTCCGCATTGTCTTTTGCCCCGTTCTTGTCATTACCCAGGGCGTACGCCGCTTTGTCCCAGCAAAAGTTGGCCTTTACGCCGGAAGTCCTTGTCACAGCGGCAGGAACGGCCATCTTCCGAGGCCGCAACTTCCTGCCATCCTGCTCCCGCAGGTCCTCGATGCCCCGCAAATTCCCATCCCCATCCAGCACCAGTGCAAAAGAGATGTTCTCCAGGCTGGTGCCATACGGCGGCATGCCTGAATCCGGGTCCTCGCTCATGCGTTCGTAATATCCGTGCAGTGCTTGCAGAATCATGTCCGCACCTCCGGGGACAGGCGTGACGGCGGAGCTATCACCCCGTCCTGCATGATGGCATTGAAGAAGAGTGGGGTCATGTCGCGCTCGAAATCGATGTCCAGCAGCATGTAGCCCAGTTCTCGCTTTTCCCCGGCGTAGCAGGACGGCGGGACATCGCCTTCAAGCAGTTCGAAGGACGCCGGGAACTCACGGCAGCCCAGACACGGCTGGTGGAAGAACTGTCCGCTGCGCGCGCGGCGGTTGAAGATGTCCAGATGCTTGCCCTCGTTGTCCGCCGCTCCGGCCTTGTCGGTCAGTTCGAAATGGGCCTCGATGACGTACTCGACGTTGCGCAGCAGGGTTGCGGCACGCTGCTGGCGGTTGCCGCCGTCATCGACCAGAAAATAGAGCGGCTTTCTGTCGCGCATGGCCGTGACCGGGTTGGGTTTGGGGATCTTGGAACTGACCTCGTTGCGGCGCACGTTGTCGAAAACGATGGGCCGCAAGACATGGATTCTGTCCACCACCCAGCGGATGGCCGGTTTCCAGTGAATGGCCTCCAGAATGCCCCGGGCGGCGGACGGGGTCATGACGTCATAAGACACCCGCTCCACCTTCATTTCCGGCCTGGTGAAGCAGGCATAGTCGCCCCAGACCCGCAGTTTGATGCCAAATGCCATAGGCTCCTCCTTATTCAGGCTATTAAACCTTCAGCTTCCCAAACCCCGCCAGCATCCACGCAGAGGCCGACATTGTCGCTGTACGCAGCCATATTGCGCAGCACGGGGTACGTGTCCCGGATCATTTCGATGGCGCCATCGGACCTGAGCCGTGCCAGATCCCTGCTTCTGGCCGTCACGGAATACTGTTGCAGCCTGCGCAGGACAGGACGCGGGAACTCGGTGAAGCGCAGTTGTCGGACCAGTTCTTCCGCCTCGTCTTCCTTGGGGACGATCAGGGCGGTTCCTTCATCCTCGATGAAGCGGAACTCCCCCGCGATCTCCCTGAACGGAAAGAGCAGATCCTTGCCCACGGAAGCGTTCAGGCGTTTGACGATCTGTTTTTTGTCCAACTCCTGCACGTCATAGAGCAGCCCAAAATACCGGCGCATGGCCGTCAGCCCGAGCGGATCCTCTTCAGGCAGGGAGCGCAGGGTTTCGCCCGCGCGGCTGGCGCAACGCTGCAGCCACGGCATCCTGGGCGGATTTTCGGGTTCGTACACGACAACCATGCCCAGTCCGTCCAGTCGCCCCTCGCGGTTGCAGCGCCCGGCGGCCTGGGCGATGGAATCAAGCCCAGCCATGGCCCGATACACGACCGGAAAATCCACATCCACCCCGGCCTCGATGAGCGAGGTCGATATGACGCGGCAGGGGCGGTTGTCCTTGAGCCGCCGCCTGATGTCGTCAAGCGTGCGCCGCCGGTGTTCGGGATACATGTTCGTTGACAGATGGAACGCGCCTTCCCGTTCGTGCAGCAGGTCGAACACCGCTCTGGCCTGGGCCTTGGTACCGACAATGCAGAGTACCTGCGTCAGGCCGTCGAGTTGTCCGGCCAGCGCCGCGTCGGTCAGTCTGCCCGCAAAAGTGACTTCGGTTCGTCTGAGATCGGTGTAGAGCATTGACGGGTCGGCGATGATCTCGCGCACATCCGGCAAGCGGGTGCGCAGACTTTCGTCATCCACGGCGGGCTGGGTGGCCGTGCACAAGACCACCGAACACCCGTAGTGATCCACCAGCTCTCGCAGGGCGCAGAGGCAGGGTTCCAGATACTCCGTGGGTATGGCCTGCGCCTCGTCGAGGACGATGACGCTGCGGGTGATGTTGTGCAGCTTGCGGCAACGCGACGGTTTGTTGCTGAACAGGGATTCGAAGAACTGCACGTTGGTGGTCACGACCACCGGCGCGTCCCAGTTTTCGGCGGCCAGGCCGCGCCACCTGTCATACCCGCGCTCTTCGGGCTCGTCCTTGCCCATGTAGTTGCAGTGATGCTCCAGCACATTTTCCTTTCCCAGCAAGGCGCTGAAGACACCGGCGTTTTGTTCAATGATGGAAGTGAACGGAATGGCATAGATGATCCGTCGAAGACCGTGCGTCACGGCATGATCAAGGGCGAAGGCCATGGACGAATAGGTTTTGCCCCCGCCAGTCGGCACGGTCAGGGAAAAGAACCCCGGCTCGTCGCCGGCCCTGGTCCGACAATCGGCAAGAACTGTCTGGCGCAGTCTGTTCACCCGGGACGGCGCTGCGTCGCGGGCAAGTTCAGCAAGCCGTCCATTCAAGGCATCGCGCAAAATCCCGAGGTCGGAACGATGGTTGCCGCTGCGCACGCAGGACTGGCCTGGGTTACAGAATGCCTCGGTATCCAGAAAATCCGCGTCCGTAAGGCAGGAAAAAAGCATGCGGGTAAAAAAAGACAGAGAAAAACCGGGATTCGCCGGCCGTTTTGAAAAAGGCAATTGCAACGCGGCGGGGCAGGTGACACCAGGCAGAATCGCGACATCCGCCGGAATCCGCTCATGCCGGAGGCGATAGTGAAGTTGGCCGTCCTGTATCCCGCCGTCGGGAAGGCCGCCGTGGTGCCCGGCGATGATGTACGATAACATTTGGCCGAGCCTGCCGCCCTCATCCCGGCCAAGCCTGGCTCCGAAAATGGAATGATTGACCCTCAGTGGTTTGCCTTCGAGGCGCCAAATGAATTCTTGAGAGGCCTTTCCGGCGTCGTGCAAAAGGCCGGCAGCCTTTCCCCAGTCGCTTGCGCCGAAGGCTCCGGCAAACCCTGAAGCCAGGCTGGCCACGTTCCGAAGATGCTCCTCCAGCCCCTGCCAATCGGACTTGTCCGAATTGTCCGTCGAGTGGGCGTAGTATTTCATCTTTCCGCGCTCATATCCCATACCTCCCCATCATCCCCCTCACCTTCTCCATCGCCTCCGCCCTCAACCACCCCGGTTCCAGCACCTCGAAATCCGCGCCCCAGCGCATGGCCCACCAGAGCACTTCTTTGGGTTCCGTGGCCCGAACTTCGTAGACCAGCGAGCCGTCGGGGTTGTCCGTGAGGCGCTGGCTGGGGTTGTGGTACTCCTCGCGGATGTACGGGGCCGCGAAGGGCGAGAACCAGATCCGCACCGTCTCTGGCTCGCGGTCCACGGCGAAGACGCGAAACGAGTTCTGGCGGCGCTCGTCGTAGGCGTAGCCCCGGTTGTTGGTGAACGTGATCCCCGTGAGCCTGGCCCTCGCGATGCGGCACGCCTTGAAGCATCGCACGGCTCTGCGCCCCCAGTGGTAGCCGTCCAGGTACAGGGCCCCGTCCAGGACGTAGAGTTGGTACGGGTCCACCTCGAACTCCTCGGGTTCTGCGTGGGGCTTGGCGTAGGAGACCTCGACCCGTCGGCGTTCGGTGACCGCCCGGAACAGGGTGTCCACGACTTGACCCCGGCCGCCGACGTGCGCCGGCATTTCTGGCCCGCTCAAGAGGGCCGAGCAGGCGGCGGCGACCGGCGCCTCGTTCACGGCCAGGAGCTTGGTCGCAGCCTTTCTTGCCCGCGAGGCCAGGAAAGACTCCTGCAGCCCGCCGAGCCGGCCCACCGCCAGGATGATGGCTAGGCGCTCGTCAAGGGTCATATCCGGCGCGGTCAGGAAGGCGTCCTTCTCGATGATGTGCCGGCGGGCCTTGCGGTCGAAGCGGAACTCCACGCCGAGCCCCTTGAGCAGCGCGCAGTATCTGCCGTAGGCCGATTTTTCGATCCCCAACTCCTGTCGAAGCGCGCCCGGCGATATTGCGGGAGTCGCCTTGATCGCCATGTAGAGGTGGAGAATCCGCTCCAATTTCGAGGAGTCAAAGACCTTTGCGCCCATCTTCTGCCCCTTTGATTCGTTATCAGGCAAGTGCAGTGACCGGGATCTTCCCCGACAGTGGGGAAGATCCTTGAACGTGATGCGTTGTGCTGCAACAAAATTTTACAGCCGTTGTTGCCGAATATTTCCGGGGAAAACAAGGAAGAAGAACTGTAAGACAAAAAACAATCTTTTGAGTAAGAGGTATTCGTCAAAAAATCAGTGCGGTTGTATATAAGATGCTGATTTTTGTATGGCAGGGTCGACAGTACTGTAGTGAAGCGTGTGGCGATCAGTCTTTCGGGCCGGGAGGGGTGATGGATTGATCGGATCGAAGGCTGTCCGGCGGCGCAAGAGTGCAGGTCTGCTTCGGAGGGTTGGAATCCGGTGATGAACGCTGCGGATGCGGGGATGTCGGTGCGTGGATGAGACGGCATCCAGGCCGGAGCGGGCCGGAATCCGGGCGGCAGAACTGAAAAATCCTCCCGGCTGAGGAGGCGGGAGGATTTTTGCGTTGGCGCCGTCTGTTCGGAGCCTGGCGGACCGGGCGGGCGTTTTGGCGCTGAGTATGCTTGGGTGCTAGATGCGGCCCATGGAGTGGCGCAGTCTGAGTTCGTTCAGGATGGCGTTTTCGTAGTGGGCCGAGGGCGGGCACTCGTGTTCGGGGGTTTCGAGGTACTTGTCGAGCATCTGGCTTTCTTCCCAAAAATCGAGCAATTCGTCGTTGCCGAGGATCTTGAGCTGGTCTTCCAGGGTGAAGGGATCCTCATTGGGAAGGAATCGTGCCATCGAGTATGCTCCTTGGACAGGGTTACGGGGGCCGCAAGCCCAGTCCTTACCCATACCAACCTGGGCTGTCCATCCTTTTTCAGGGTGTCCCGGAGGGCGACGGAGCGCAGGGAGAGGCCGCGGAGTCCCGCCCCGGGAATGGACTCGGAGAGGCCCTTCATCGCGAGGGGCGTTTCCCTGCGCATGCTTGACCTGAGGCGTCTTTTGGGCAACGTAGGGTTGCCGCAGCTTGGGCCCAGCCCGGCCGCGCATGGCCGAAACCCGATGCACAAGCCGCCTCCCGACGGGGGGCGGCCTTTCCCCGTTCCTCCAACCCGTGACCGGTACCGCGTGTTCATTCCCCCCGCCCTGCAGAAGCTCGTTTCCGGCGCCGACCGACAGCAGCGCATTTTCAAGAGCGGCCCCGCGGCCCAGATGTACCTGGCGCACGCTTTCATGGAACAGGGCCAGAACGTCGTGCTTGTCCTGCCGCCAAGCGCCGACATGCCCCTGTACGCCTCCCTAGCCCGCATCCTGTCTCCGGGCGATCAGGAGCGGAACTTTTGGGAGCGCCGCTGGCTGCGCTTTCCGCACTACAACATCGAGGACCCGCGTCGCTCCCCCTGGCCCGACCGCTGGCGGGCCCTCTTCACCCTGGCCCACAAGGGCAAGGGCAGAGGCGTTCTCCTGCCCCTGGAAAACCTGATCCAGAAATGGCCGCATCCGGACCTGCTGCAGCGTGAGCACCTTTCCGTAGCGCAGGGTGACGAGATCGACCAGGATGACCTCCTCGAAACCCTGGTCAACTGGGGGTACACCCGGGTGTCCATGGTCACGGCCATGGGCGAGGCGTCCCTGCGCGGCGACATCATGGACATCTTCTGCCCGGGCTACGAGCATCCCCTGCGCCTGGAGTTCTTCGGCGACGCCCTGGAGCGCATCCGTCTCTTCGAGCCCATGACCCAGCGTTCCCGGGCAGAGCTCAAGTCCGCCGTGGTCCTGCCCGTTGCCGGCTGCATCGGCGCCGAGACCTACCGTGAGGCGGCGCGGGGCATGTTCGACGGGTGGATGCGTCTGGGTGAAATTTCCAAGGGGACGCGTGCCGATCTGGAAAAGGAACTGCTGCAGCCCCACCCGCACCTGCCCCCGAGCATGTACTATCCCGACACCGTGGGCCTGGAGTCCTGGCTGCCCGAGGGGTGCGTCTTCCTCATGGCCGAGGCCCAGGACCTGCGCACCAAGCTGGAGGAGACGAGCTGGGCCTGGCAGAACCATTTTCGCGACGAGGAGCGCCTGTGGCCCCGGCACGGCCTGATCCAGACCCCCGGCGACGTGCGCCGGATCTGGGAGCAGGGCCGGCAGATCTTGTGCGAGAGCCTGGTCATGGGCGTCAGGGAGGAGGGCGCGGATCTGCCCGAGGAGGCGGTCAACGCCTTCGAGGACCTGTTCTGGACCCCCGAGAGCCGCAACCGCCCCTGGCGGGCCCTGATGCAGGAGGTCGACGCCTGGCGGCGCGAGTGGCGCCAGACCCTGCTGTGCTTCCATTCCGAACAGTCGCGCCGCAAGTTCATGCAGCTCGCGGCCCAGGACGACCAGGTCTTCAAGACGGCCTACGCGCCCGGCGAGTCGGGCATCTTCGCCCTGGTCGGCTCTCTTGGCCACGGTATGCGCCTGCCCTGGGCCGGCGTGCAGCTCCTGCCCGAGTCCGTGCTCCAGCCCGGGGCGCCCAAGGCCCAGCGCGCGGCGAGCAAGGCCTTCAAGGGTCTCGACGCCTTCGACGAACTGGAGCAGGGCGACCTGCTCGTGCACCGCGACTACGGCCTGTGCCGTTTCGGCGGCCTGCAGCGCATCAAGTTCGGCGACGTGGCCAACGACTATCTCCTGTTGCAGTACGACGGCGAGGACCGCCTCTACCTGCCCGTGGACCGCCTCGGCCAGGTCCAGCGCTACAAGGGTCCCGACGGCGCGGCCCCGGCCCTGGACCGTCTGGGCGGCACGGCCTGGTCCAAGGCCCGCGAGCGCACGCGGCAGTCCATCGCCAAGATCGCCCGCGACCTGGTCGAGATGTACGCCTTCCGCAAGATCGCCAAGGGCTACCGTTACAAGCCCGTCTCGGAGCTGTACTGGGAGTTCGAGGCCAGCTTCGGCTTCGAGGAGACGCGCGACCAGGAGAAGGCCATCGCCGACGTGCTGGCCGACATGGAGAAGGCCGAGCCCATGGACCGCCTGGTCTGCGGCGACGTGGGCTTCGGCAAGACCGAGGTGGCCCTGCGCGCGGCCTTCCGCGCCGTCCTGGACGGCAAGCAGGTGGCCCTGCTGTGCCCGACCACGGTCCTGGCCGAGCAGCACTACCAGACCTTCCGCCAGCGCATGGAACCCTTCTCCATCAACGTCGGCCTGCTGAGCCGCTTCGTCCCGGCGGCGGGGCAGAAGCGGGTCCTCGAAGCGACGCGGCGCGGCCAGGTGGACGTGCTCATCGGCACCCACCGCATGCTTTCCAAGGACGTGGAGTTCGCCAACCTGGCGCTCATGATCCTCGACGAGGAGCAGCGCTTCGGCGTCAAGCACAAGGAGCGCCTGAAGAAGATGCGCTCGACCATCGACGTGCTGACCCTGACGGCCACGCCCATCCCGCGCACCCTGCAGCTGTCCCTGTCGGGCATCCGGGGCTTGAGCGTCATCGAGACCCCGCCCCGCGACCGCAAGCCCGTCGAGACCTCCCTCATGGAGCGCGACCCCGAGCAGCTGCGGGCCATCCTGGAGCGTGAGCTGGCCCGCGGCGGCCAGGTCTTCTGGGTCTACAACCGCGTGCAGGGCTTGGAGCGGGTGGCGGAGTTCGTGTCCGGCCTGGTGCCTGGGGCGCGGGTCGGCATGGGCCACGGCCAGATGAAGGCCCACGACCTCGAGGAGACCATGCACAAGTTCTGGCACGGCGAACTCGACGTCCTGGTCTGCACGGCCATCGTCGAGTCTGGGCTGGATTTTCCGCGGGCCAACACCCTCATCGTCGACCAGGCCCAGCTCTTCGGCCTGGGCCAGCTCTACCAGCTGCGCGGCAGGGTGGGGCGCTCCAGCGAGCAGGCCTACGCCTATTTCATCATCCCCGACCTGGACCGCCTGCAGGAAACATCGCGCAAGCGCCTGAAGATCATCCTCGACATGGACTACCTCGGCGCCGGCTTCAAGGTGGCCATGGAGGACCTGCGCCTGCGCGGGGCCGGCAACATCCTGGGCGAGGCCCAGTCCGGGACCATCGGCAAGGTCGGCCTGGACCTGTTCCTCGAAATGCTCGAGGAGGAGGTCACGAGGCTCAGAGGCGGCAAGGTCGAGACCGAGATCGAGCCGGAGCTCAACCTCGGCTTCCAGGCCCTCATCCCCGAGGAGTACGTGTCCGACCCCAAGGAGCGCCTGCACTACTACAAGGCCCTGTCGTCCTGCCGCGACGAAGGGGAGATCGCCGAGATCGTGGACGACATGCGCGACCGCTTCGGCTCCCTGCCCGACGCCCTGAAGACCTTCGTGGCCGTGCTGATGATCAAGATCGACGCGCGTCGGCTGGGTGCGGTGCGCATGGACCTCTTCGAGGACCGGGCGCTGGTGCACTGGGACGAGACACGGCACAACCTCGACCCGGTCCGCCTCATGGCCTGGGTGGGCGAGAACGCAGCGGCGGCCAGGATCCTGCCGCCGGCCAAGCTGGAACTGCGCATGCCGGGACATGGTGCCGTCACGGCGGCCATGCAGGCCCTCAAGGACATGCTCCTGGGCCTGCGGGACAGGTTGGGTGCCGGCGCCGCGGAGGCGGGACAAGATTGAACTGGACTCGGCCTGCGCTCAAGGTTAGTACCGTGAACGCGTTTGACGTTCGCGCGCCCTGGCCCCGCGCTCTTTTCGATGCGCCGGTTGGGCCGTGCGCGTTCGTCGAAGACGTGCCCTTCAGCGACATATTCAAAGGATAAGAGCTTCCGATGATCAAAAAAACGTGTTTCCGTGTTCTTCTGGCCCTGTCTCTTCTGCTCGCCGTCATCGGCCAGGCGCAGGCCGCGCAGGTCCTGGACCGCATCGTCGCCGTGGTCAACGGCGAGATCATCACCTACGTCGACCTGCAGCAGCAGATCCGCCTCATCGCGGGTCAGACCCCGCCGGCCGAGGAGGCCGCCAAGATCGCCCCCCAGGTGCTCGACGGGATGATCGACGACATCATCATGCGCCAGGAGGCGGCCAGGCTCCAGGTCGAGGTCTCCGACTCGGAAGTGGACAACGAGATCCGGCAGTTCAAGGCACGGCACCGCATGACCGAGGACGACTTCGAGCGTTCCCTGCGCCTGCAGGGGCTGACGGCGGAGCAATTCAAGGAACGCAGCCGCCAGGACATCGTCAAGCACAAGATCATCAACTACATGGTCCGGCGCAAGGTGGTGGTCACGCAGGAAGAGATCGACGCCTACAAGGAGCGCAACAGTGCCGAACTGACCACGGAGCGCACCGTTGACCTGCAGATCCTGGCCGTGATGGACTCCGCCCAGGCCGAGGAACTCTGGACCAGGATCGGTGCGGGCGAAATCGGTTTCGCCGAGGCTGTGGACCGGTATTCCGTGGGTCCCAAGGCCGACGACGGCGTCATGGCCGGCGTGCGGTGGCGCGACCTGGCCGAGCCCTGGCGTCAGGCCCTGCGGGACCTTTCCGTTGGCGACATGAGCCGTCCCGAGCTGATTCAGGAGCGCTGGGTCATCCTCAAGCTGCTGGACCGCAAGGACGAGGCGCGGCAGGAGCAGGGCACCGTCGAAGATGAGGTGCGCGAGGCCATCATGCGTCCCAAGCTCGAAGAGCGTTTCAAGGAATACATGGCCGGGCTGCGCGCCAAGGCCGTGATCGACAAGCGGCTCTAGGCCTCTTTTTCCAATCCACGACGGAGTGACGCGGAATATGGATCTGATCGAAATCGGAACGTTGCTGCGCGAAACGCGGGAGCGAAAGGGCCTGAGCATCGAGGCGGTCGAGGAGAAGACCAAGATCGCTCCCTCGGTCATTTCCGCCCTCGAAGAGGGCAACCGTGAAAGATTTCCCCACCCGGTCTACGCCAGGGGCTTCGTGCGGAGCTACGCCCTGCTGCTCGGCCTCGACGCGCAGGACCTGTGCGCGCATTTCAGCCGCGAGTATCCCGTGCCCACTGAGGCAGACCACCCCGAGCACCATGCGCCCAAAATCAGGGTCCGGACCCATGATGCGGACCACGTGAACACCATCGTGCGCGTGGTCGCCATCGCCGGCATCCTGGCCCTGGGGGCGCTTGGCTGGTACGTCTTCGACGTCTACCGTTCGCGCCAGGTCACAGAGTCCGCGCCGGCCGTTCAGGAGCCCGCGCCCGCCCCGGCGCCGCAGGCCCAGACCCTGCCGCCCGAGAATGTGCCCGCCCCCCTGACGCAAATGCAGGAGGTGGCCGCCGAGCCGCAACTCCCGGCAGGAGCCGAGGCCGTGCAGAACGCCTCTCCCGCCGATGCCGGCAATGCCTCCGCCGCCCCCGCCGCCGGGCAGGTTCCGGCGCCTGCGGCCGCGAAACAGCCCGAGGCCTCCGTCGTCGCCCCCGCGGTGACCCGCGAGCAGGCGCCAAGCGCTCCCGCGGCCACCGGCGGCGAGCGGACGCTGCGCATCAGCGCGAGCTCGGCCAGTTGGCTGCAGGCTCGGCCCGACGACAAGGTCGTGGACTATTTCTTGCGCAAGGGGGAGTCGGCGACGATCACCTTCCGCGACTCCCTGAGCGTCAAGTTCGGCAATGCCGGCGGCGTGGCCCTCGAACTCGACGGCAAACCCTACCCCTTCGAGGCCAAGCTCGGGGAGGTCAAGACGCTGGTCGTGCAGTAGGCCGGCGCCGGAAGCGTCGGCGAGGATCGGAGCGTGGAATTTTCCGAACAGGTTCTTGTGCTGCGGGTGGGCACGTTTCGTGAAGCGGACTGCTGGGTCCGTTTTTTTTCACCCACCCACGGCCTGCTGACGGGCTTCGCTTTTGGCGGACACCGCAGCCGCCGGCGCTTCTGCGGCTGTCTGGACCACCTGAGCGTGGTCCACTTCCGGGTCAGCCGGGGCCGTCAGGAGTATTACTGCCTGGAGGAGGGGACCCTCATCAACGGCTTCCCGACCCTCAAGCGGGACCTCAAGAAGTTGGGGATGATCAGCAACTGCGTGCGTTTCTTCGAGTCCCTGTCCTTCACCCCGGACGGGTACGCGCCGGCCTACGCCCTGCTGCGGGAGACCCTGGAGGCCCTGGACCGGGAAGAGCCGGGGTCGTGGTTCATCCCGCTGCTGTTTCGGGCCAAGATGGCCTTTTCCCAGGGCTACCAGCCGGACCTGCGGCGCTGCCGCCAGTGCGGCGGCCCCCTCGACGCCCATCACCGCTCGGTCTTCGCCGTGCAGGAGGGCGGGCTCTATTGTCTGCGCTGCCCGTCTGGGGGCGGCGCCAAGATTTCCACCTCCCGCGAGACCCTGGGGCTGCTGGACCATCTGGCCCGCACGGGCCCCAAGGAATGGGCCGGCCTCATGCCGCCGGCCAGGGTGCGGGAGGAATGCGCCCACCTCGTGGACGCCTTTGTCCAATGCCATCTGGGCCTGACCTGCGAGGGCAACCGCTTCGTGCGGTGCTGACGCGGCCGGGCATATCGTTCTAAGGAGCTTCGCATGAATTTTCAGGACGTCATCAGCAACCTGCAGCGTTTCTGGGCCGGACAGGGCTGCGTGCTGCAGTTTCCATACGACATGGAGGTCGGGGCCGGGACCTTCAACCCCTCGACCTTCCTGCGGGTCCTGGGCCCCGAGCCCTGGAAGGTGGCCTACCCCGAGTCCACCCGCCGCCCCACGGACGGCCGCTACGGCGAGAATCCCAACCGCCTGCAGCACTATTTCCAGTTCCAGGTCATCCTGAAGCCGTCCCCGGCCAACGTGCTGGAACTGTACCTGGACAGTCTCGGGGTGCTGGGCATCGACAAGCACGTCCACGACATCCGCTTCGTCGAGGACGACTGGGAGAGTCCGACGCTGGGCGCCTGGGGCCTGGGTTGGGAAGTGTGGCTCAACGGCATGGAGGTCACGCAGTTCACGTACTTCCAGCAGGTCGGCGGCATCAACCTGGAGCCCGTCAGCTGCGAGATCACCTACGGCGTGGAGCGGCTGTGCATGTACCTGCAGGAGAAGGAGTCGGTCTACGACCTGGCCTGGAACGACCACGTGACCTACGGGCAGGTCTACCACCAGGCCGAGGTGGAGCACTCGAAGTACAATTTCGACCACTCGGACCAGGACATGCTGCTGGGCTTCTTCAACGCCTGCGAGGCTGAGTCCCGCAAGCTCTGCGAGGCCGGGCTGCCCTGGCCGGCCTACGACTTCTGCCTGAAGTGCTCCCACACCTTCAACCTGCTGGACGCCCGCGGAGCCATCTCTATCACCGAGCGGGCCAAGTACATCGCCCGGGTCCGGGCCCTGGCCTCGGCCGTGGCCAGGCTCTACGTCGAACAGCGCGCGGCGATGGGGCATCCGCTTTTGAAATCCTGACCTTCCCGTTCACGGGTTCTGCATAGGGAGTTTTTTCATGAGTCATTTCGTTCTTGAGATCGGTGTGGAGGAAATGCCGGCGCGTTTCCTGCCCCTGCTGGACCGGGAGCTGCGCGAACGCTTCGAGGCCCTGCTCGGCGAGTCCGGGCTCGAATTCGGCGCCGTGGCCTCCTTTTCCACGCCCCGGCGTCTGGTGGTGGACATCACGGGACTGGCCGGCGTGCAGAAGACCGAGGAGATCGTGGTCTCGGGCCCGCCCGTGCGCATCGCCCTCGACGCCGACGGAAAACCGACCAAGGCGGGGCTGGGCTTCGCCAAGTCCCAGAACGTTGAGTTCGACCAGGTCTACGTGGAGAAGACGGACAAGGGCGAGTACCTGGCCCTGAAGAAGACCGTCGGCGGCCGCGTCGCGGCCGACATCCTGGCCGAGACGTGCGCGGCCGTGCTGCCGTCCCTGACCTTCCCCAAGAAGATGCAGTGGATCGGCAAGGACTGCACTTTCGGCCGCCCCGTGCGCTGGCTCCTGGCCATGCTGGACGACAGGGCGGTGCCCTTCGACTTCGCGGGCCTGACGGCGGGCTCGGAAACACGCGGTCACCGTGTCATGGGTCCCGGCCCCTTCGCCGTGCCCCACGCCGACGACTACGCCCGCGTCCTTCTTGAGCAGGGCAGGGTGGTCCTCGACGCCGCGGCCCGCAGGTCCGCCATACGCGCCGACGGCGACCGCCTGGCCGCCGAGGTCGGCGGTACGGTGGAGTGGTCCGAGTCGCTGCTGGACCAGGTGGCCAACCTGGTGGAGGCGCCCAGGGCCATGCTTGGCGGCTTTCACGAAAAATTCCTGGAACTTCCGGCCGAAGTCCTGCTGACGAGCATGGAAACCCACCAGAAGAGTTTCGGCCTGCGCGGTGCGGACGGCAAGCTCCTGCCGTATTTCCTGACCGCCGCCAACATCGAGTCCCGCGAGCCCGCCCTGGTCCGTAAGGGCTGGGAGAGGGTCCTGCGGGCCCGCCTGGAGGACGCCCGCTTCTTCTGGGAGGCAGACTGCGCCGCCACCTTCGAGCAGTGGCTGGACAAGCTCGACAAGGTCATCTTCATCGGCCCACTCGGCACCATGGGCGACAAGACCCGCAGGCTCGAAAAGCTCGCCGCGTCCATCGCCTCGCGCATCGCCCCGGAACTGTCCGCGGACATGGGCCGGGCAGGCCGCCTGTCCAAGGCCGATCTCGTATCCGAGATGGTCTACGAGTTCGACGACCTGCAGGGCAAGATGGGCGGCATCTACGCCCGCATGAAGGGCAAGGGCGAGACCGTGGCCCGGGCGCTCTACGAGCAGTACCTGCCCGCGGGCCAGGATTCCCCGCTGCCGGGGAGCATGGCCGGCGTCATCCTGTCCCTGGCCGACAAGCTTGACAACCTGGCCGGCTGCTTCGGCCTGGGCATGATGCCCACGGGCGCGGCCGACCCGTACGCCCTGCGGCGCAACGCCCTGGGCGTGTGTCGCATCGTGCTCGAAAAGGGGCTGACCCTGGACCTGGCGGAACTCCTGCGCGAGGCCCAGGTCGGGTACGTCGGTGTGGAGTGGAAGCTGCCGCCCGAAGAGGCGCTGGACAAGCTCATGGATTTCTTCGGCCAGCGTCTGCGCGCCTACTGGAACGCCCAGGGCGTCCCGACCCTGGTCCTCGAGGCTGCCATGGCCCCCGGCTTTGGCGACATCTTCGAGACTTGGCGGCGGGTGGAGGCCCTGGCCGATTTTAGCCGCGAGGCGGATTTCGAGGCCTCGGTCCTGACCTTCAAGCGCGCAGCCAACATCATCCGCAAGCAGGCCGGTCAGGAACTCTCGGGCGAGATCCGCGAGAACCTGCTCGAAGGCGACGCCGAGAAGGCCTTCTGGGCCGCGCTGCAGGCCGTCGAGCCCGAGTGGGCCCGTCTGGCCGAGGCCGGCGACTACCCGAAGATGCTGGCCCTCCTGGGCACCCTGCGCCCGGTGGTGGACGCCTTCTTCGACGGCGTCATGGTTATGTGCGACGACGCGGCCTTGCGCACCAATCGCCTGAACCTGCTGCAAAGGCTGGTCTCGACCCTGGGACGGGTGGCCGATTTCGGAAAATTCCAGGTCTGATGCCGTCTGCGGGCTTGACAGCGTCCAAAAGCATCGGCTACAGCCTTCGGATTGCAGAGACATCTTCTTACTGACTGAAACACGCGTATATTTTTGAAAGGAGTTTTATCTTGGCCAATCACAAGTCTGCCCTCAAGAGACACCGCCAGAGCCTCAAGGCCCGCGAGCGCAATAGAATGATGAAAACCCGTGTGAAGAACGCCATGAAGGCCGTGCGCACCGCCATCGAGTCCCAGGACCAGGATGCCGTGACCACCGCCCTGAAGGCCGCCACCACGGTTCTGGACAAAGCCGCGAGCAAGAAAGTCGTGCACTGGCGCACTGCCGCCCGGAAGATTTCCCGTCTTTCCCTGGCCGCGAACAAGATCTAGCCATACGCACCCGATTCAGTCACGAAAGCCCGTCATGATGCTGCATGACGGGCTTTTGCATTTTCGGCCCCCGTCTGGGACCACGCCGTTTCCTCCGTATTTCCGCCTCCCCGCGCCCCCTGCGCCTCGGATCGCCTCGAGGCCCGGAACCCCTGCATTCCCGGTCGTTCCTCGATTGACAGGCCTTGTGTCATCAGGTTATCGATTATCGTTCAAATTGTCCGGTTTTCCGGGTTCACCCTCACACGTTTCGGAGGTCTTCATGAAAGCGGCGAAGTGGGTCGTTGCCCTCGTTTTCACCCTGTTGTCCTGCGTCCCGGCCCTGGCGGCCGACACGATCAGGATCGGCGCCATCTTCTCCGTGACCGGCCCGGCCTCCTTCCTGGGCGAGCCCGAGAAGAACACGCTCCTCATGCTCAAGGACAAGGTCAACTCGGCCGGAGGCGTGAACGGGAAACAGGTCGAGGTCATCGTCTACGACGACGAGTCCGACGTGAACAAGTGCGTCATGGCCGCCAAGAAGCTCCTGGACCAGGACGGCGTCAGCGTGGTCATCGGCCCGAGCATTTCCGGCAATACCCTGGCCATCTCCAAGTTCTTCTCCTCGGCCGAGGTGCCGCTGGTGTCCTGCGCGGCCGCCGAGAAGATCGTCAAGCCCGTGGACCCGTGGGTCTTCAACACCCCGCAGCTGGACCGCCATGCCGTGACCAAGATTCTCCAGAGCGCCAAGGCCAGGGGCTTCTCCAAGCTGGCCATCCTGACGGTGTCCGACGGCTACGGCCAAGCCGGCCGCGGGGTCCTGAACGAGCTCATCCCGGCCGGGGGCTTCCAGCTCGTGGCCGACGAGGTCTACGGGCCCAAGGACACGGACATGACCGCCCAGCTGACCAAGATCAAGGGCGCCGCGCCCGACGCCATCATCTGTTGGGGCACCAACCCCGGCCCGGCCGTAGTGGCCCGCAACCGCGTCCAGCTGGGCCTGACCACGCCCTTGTACATGAGTCACGGCGTGGCCTCGGACAAATTCATCGAACTGGCCGGCGACGCGGCCGAAGGGCTCGTTCTCCCGGCCGGCCGCCTGGTGGCCGTGGACCTGGTCCCGGCCGACCATCCCCAGAAACCGGTGCTTGAGGCCTACGTGGCCGATTACGCCAAGGCCTACAACTCCCCGGTCTCGTCCTTCGGCGGCTACGCCCACGACGCCTTCGCCCTGGTCCTGGAGGCCGTCGGCAAGGGCGGCTCTGCCAAGCCCGCCGACATCCGCGACAACCTGGAGAAGATCGCGAAGTTCCCCGGAACGTCGGGGGTGTACACCTACGGCCCCGACAACCACAACGGCCTTGACGAGAGCGCCTTCATCATGGTGACCATCAAGAACGGCACCTGGAACGTGACCGAGTAGAACCGCAACGTCCGAACAGGCCGACGGATGGAAGCGTCCGCCGGCCTTTTTCTTGGGAGCACATGGACCCGTCGAGCCTCCTGCAGTACCTCATCACCGGCCTGACCCTGGGTAGCACCTACGGCCTGACGGCGCTGGGGTTCACCATCATCTTCAACACCACGGGCGTCATCAACTTCGCCCAAGGCGAGTTCGTCATGCTCGGCGGCATGATGAGCGTCTATTTTACCCGCGTCCTGGGGCTCGGAGAACCGGTGGCCGTGATTCTGGCCGTGGTCGGGGCCACCGTGGCGGGTGCTTTGGTCGAGCGCCTGGCCAT
This sequence comes from Desulfomicrobium escambiense DSM 10707, assembly GCF_000428825.1. NCBI lineage: Bacteria > Pseudomonadati > Thermodesulfobacteriota > Desulfovibrionia > Desulfovibrionales > Desulfomicrobiaceae > Desulfomicrobium > Desulfomicrobium escambiense. Next base: position 96,642 of record NZ_KE386803.1, read on the forward strand.
CCGCCCCGTGCGCGACTGCCCGACCATCAACCTGGTCATCATCACCATCGGCGTGTCCATCCTCGTTCGCGGCCTGGCCATGCTGGCCTGGGGCAAGGACACGCACGTGCTCGAACCCTTCTCGGGCGACCGGCCCATCATGGTCCTGGGCGCGGCCGTCATGCCCCAGGCCTTGTGGGTGCTGGCCGTGAGCCTCCTGCTCCTGGCGGGCCTCAAGGCCTTCTTCTCCGGGACCATCCACGGCAAGGCCATGCTGGCCTGCTCCCACGACCCCAAGGCCGCGTCCCTGGTGGGCATCGGCGTGCAGCGCATGGTCCTGCTGTCCTTCATGATCTCGGCGCTGGTCGGGGCCGTGGGAGGCGTGATTCTCGCGCCCATCACCATGACATCCTACGACGTGGGCATCATGCTCGGCCTCAAGGGCTTCGCGGCCTGCATCCTGGGCGGCCTGGGCAACCCCTTCGGGGCGGCGGCGGGCGGGGTCATCCTCGGCGTGCTGGAATCCCTCGGTGCAGGCTTCATCTCCTCGGCCTACAAGGACGCCCTGGCCTTCGTCATCCTGCTGGCCCTCCTCTTCGTCAAACCATCGGGGCTGTTCGGCCTCAAAGACAGCAAGCGGGTGTGACGTGAGCTACCGCAAGGACATGATCTGGCTGGGCTGCTTCTTCGCGCTGCTCATGCTCGCGCCGGCGGCGCTGCCCAACAACTATTTCCTGACCATCCTCATCCTGGGCTGCCTGCACTCCCTGAACGCCGTGGGGCTGTGCCTGCTGGTGGGGCACGCCGGGCAGATCTCCCTGGGGCACGCCGGATTCTACGGCCTGGCCGCCTACGCGAGCGCCTGGCTGAGCGCCACGGCCGGCTGGCCCGTGGAGGCCTCCATGCTGGCGGGCGTGGCCCTGACCGTGGTCGTGAGCGTGCTCATCGGCATGCCGTCCCTGAAGCTCAAGGGCCACTACCTGGCCATGGCCACCCTGGGCTTCGGCATCATCCTGTCCATCCTTTTCACCGAGACCGTGGACATCACCGGCGGCCCCTCGGGTTTTGTCGGCATCCCCCGCCTGTCCTTCTTCGGCCACGAGGTGAAGAAGGACCTGGCTCTGTACCGCGTCGTGGCGGGCGTGCTGTGCCTGGCCGTGTGGCTGGCCTTCAACCTGCTGCACAGTCGCATCGGACGGGCCCTGCGCGCCCTGCACACCTCCGAGAAGGCGGCCCAGGCCATGGGCGTGGACATCGCCCGCTACAAGCTCTTCGTCTTCGTCCTCTCGGCCGCGTTCTCGGCCGTGGCCGGCGTGCTCTACGCCCACTACCTGACCTTCATCGCGCCGTCGTCCTTCGGCTTCATGTTTTCGGTGGAACTCATCGTCATGGTCGTGCTGGGCGGCATGGTCAGCGTGCCGGGGGCCATCGTCGGCGCCTTCTTCGTGACCGTCCTGCCCGAGTTCCTGCGCGCCTTCGAGAACGTCGAGGTCGTGCTCTTCGGGGCCATCCTCATCTTGTGCATGATGTTTATGCCCGACGGCATGGCCGGGGGCTGGAACAGGCTGTGGGCCCGGGTCAGACGGGCCTGGGCGGCGCGCAACGCCTCGGGGGCCGCCCATGGGTAGCGCGGTGCTGGCAACGCGCGGCGTGTCCGTACGATTCGGCGGGGTGCACGCCCTGGCGGAGGTCGATTTCGAGGCCGAAGCCGGGGCCATCACGGCCATCATCGGACCCAACGGCGCGGGCAAGACTACGCTTCTGAACGTCATTTCCGGCATGGTGTCGCCCAGCGGCGGAAGCATCCTTTTCGACGGACGTGACATAACCGCCTGGCCGGCCCACGCGCGGGCCCGGGCGGGCATGGTCCGGACATTCCAGAACCTGGAGATATTTTCCAACATGACGGTGCTCGAGAACGTGGCCATGGGCTGTCACGGCCGCCTGAGCGTCCCGGCCTGGCACAGCATGCTGCGCACGCCGCGTTCGCGCAGGATCGAGGCGGACATCCGGCGCGAGGCCATGGACGCCCTGGAGTTCGTCGGCATGGCCGAGTACGCCCAGGCCACGGCCAAGGATCTGGCCTTCGGCCGGCAGCGGTCGCTGGAGCTGGCTCGGGCCCTGGCGGCGCGGCCCCGGCTCCTGCTGCTGGACGAACCGGCCGCCGGTCTGAACATCGCCGAAACCCAGGCCCTGGCGGCCATGATCGTGCGCATTCGCGACACCTACGGGCTTTCGGTCATCCTGGTCGAGCACGACATGGAACTGGTCATGGGCATCAGCGACGCGATCATGGTGCTCTGTTTCGGCCAGACCATCAGCCGCGGCACGCCGGCCCAGGTCCAGAAGGACCCCAGAGTCGTGGCCGCCTACCTCGGGGGGGACGAGGAATGAAGACCCTGCTGTCCCTCAAGAACGTCGACGTGTTCTACGGCCGCATCCACGCCGTGCGCCGCGCCACCCTGCACGTGCGGCAGGGCGAGATCGTGGCCCTCATCGGCGGCAACGGCGCGGGCAAGACGACCATGCTCTGCACCATCTCGGGCCTGAACCGCCCCGGCCAGGGCAGCATACTTTTCGGCGATGAGGAACTGACGCGCAGAAGCCCCGAGCAGATCGTGCGCGCCGGCATCTCCCACGTGCCCGAGGGGCGCCTGGTCTTCAGCCCCCTGTCGGTGGAGGACAACCTGCGCCTGGGGGCCTACACCCGGCCGCGCTTCCGCGAGCGCGCCGCCATCGCCGAGGACATGGAAACCATGTACGCCATGTTCCCGGTCCTGCGCGAGCGCCGGGCCCAGGCCGCCGGGACCCTGTCGGGCGGGGAGCAGCAGATGCTGGCCATCGGCCGCGCCCTCATGGCCCGGCCGCGGATGCTGCTGCTGGACGAGCCGGGCATGGGCCTGGCCCCGCTGGTGGTCCGGGACATTTTCCGGCATATCGTGGAACTGCGCGACAGGCTGGGCCTGACGGTCCTGCTCGTGGAGCAGAACGCCAAGAGCGCCCTGAAGATCGCCGACCGCGGCTACGTCCTGGAGAACGGCCGCGTCATCCTGCAGGGCACCGCGGCCGAACTGCTGGCCAACCGCGACGTCCAGCGCGCCTACCTGGGCCGCGAGCAGGAAGCGTGAAAAGGCCCGATTGTCGCGTTGTTGCGGCCAAAACGGGCCCTCATGTATGTCGCGATACACTTCGGCCCCGTTTTGGCCTTGCGCCTTGCACTCGAACCTTTTCACGCGTCCTGCGAATGGTCGGGAATTTAGGGATATAGGGGGAGAAAGATGTACTGGCAGAGCGAATATGAATGCATGGACCGCGGCGACCTGGAGCTTCTGCAGCTGGAGCGACTGCAGGCCACCCTGAACCGCGTGGCCCGCAACGTGCCCCTGTACCGGCGGCGGTTCGCGGAACTGGGCATCGACCCCTACGACGTGCAGTCCCTGGCTGACGTGCGGCGTCTGCCCTTCACCACCAAGGCCGACCTGCGCGAGAACTACCCGTACGGGCTCTTCGCCGTGCCCCTGCGCGACGTGGTGCGCATGCAGGCCTCCATGGGCACCACGGGCAGGCCCACGGTGGTGGGGTACACCTCGGGCGACGTGCGCCGCTGGTCCGAGCTGGCCGCGCGAATCCTCACGGCCGGCGGCGTGACCAAGGACGACGCCGTGCAGATCGCCTTCAACTACGGCCTGTTCACCGGCGCCTTCGGCATCCACTCCGGGGCCGAGCTCATCGGCGCATCGGTCATCCCCAGCTCGGGCGGCAACGCCCGGCGCCAGATCTCCATCATGCAGGACTACAGGACCACGGCCCTTATCTGCACCCCGAGCTACGCCCTGCACCTGGCCGACACCCTCGACGAGATGGGCATCAACAAGACGGCCTTGAGCCTGCGCTTCGGCCTTTTCGGCTCGGAGCCCTGGACCGAGGATGCACGCCGAGAGATCGAGGAGCGCCTGGGCGTCCAGGCCACGGACAACTACGGCTTGAGCGAGATCACGGGTGTGGCCGGGGAATGCCTGGAACGCTGCGGACTGCACATCAACGAGGACCATTTCCTGGCCGAGGTCGTGGACCCGGAGACCGGCGAGGTTCTGCCCGAGGGGCGGAAGGGCGAACTGGTACTGACCACCCTGACCAAGGAGGCCTTCCCCCTGGTCCGTTTCCGCACCGGCGACCTGACCACCCTCATCGGCGCGCCCTGCGCCTGCGGTCGGACCTTCAGGCGCATGACCCGCATCCCGGGCCGCAGCGACGACATGCTCATCATTCACGGCGTGAACATCTTTCCGGCCCAGATCGAGACGCTCATCGCCTCCACGGGTCTTGCGGACCCGCACTACCAGGTCGTCCTGGACCGCCAGGGGCACATGGACCAGGCGACGATCCTTCTGGAGGCGCCGGAGTCCTTCTGCACCGATTCCATCAAGCAGTCCCAGCGCATCCTCGAAAACGTGCGCATCCGCCTGCAGACCGAGCTGGGCGTGTCCTTCGAGGTCCGCCTGGTGGAGCCCCGCACCCTGCAGCGCGAAGGAGGCGGAAGGATCGTGGATCGCCGCAAAATCTAGCGCCGAGCGATCAATAACAAAACGCCCGCGGCAGAGATGCCGTGGGCGTTTTGTTTTGACGCGCGGGTGCAGGAGCGCTCTCACGAGCCGTGCGTTTTCGTGAGGCCTGGTCAGCGGAATACGCTTCCGCGCCTGGTCGGGCTGGGCGTTGCGGCCGCCGGAACCCGCCTCAGCAGGCGCACATGTCGTTCTGCAGGTTCGGGACGGGTTTGAAGCCCAGACGGCGCAGGCAGGACCCGCCGCAGGAATTGGCGCAATCGCATTCATCGCCCACGACGGCCACGGGCACGGAACTGCGAGCGCTGACCCTGTCGGACAGCGAGCCGAGGAACGAACGTACGCCGGTCGCGCCGCCGGAGCCCATGATGATCATGTCGCAGCGGTTGGCGCGGGCGGCGTCGACGATGGCGTCGGCCGGAGTGCCGTGGCCGATGACCGTCTTGAACACCACGCCGGCCTCGCGACAGCCGTCCTCGTACAGGCGCAGGACCTTGGAGATGCGCTCCATGTCCTTCATGTTGATCTTCTTGCGGGCCTCGGGGCTGATGCGGGCGCTGACGAGGCTCAGGGCGTGAAAGAGCACGACCTTGCCGCCGCACTGCTTGGCGAGGCCGATGGCGTAACGCTTGGCGCGACGGGACGCTTCGCCGCCGTCAACGGGAACAAGAAATGTTTTGAGACCTGGCAGTTCCATATATGCTTCCTCCGAAAGTTTTAGGTTGGTCAGTCAACCAATTTGTGACACGGCTCACAATGTCCGTCAAGAGGAAAGTTGCTCCATGGACGAGGGGCTGGGAAAATGGGGGGTCGCGAACGGCATGGCATTGCTTGCGCTTGCGTGTGGAGGGACGCCGTGCGATCGTCCGCACGTTTCGTCGGGCGGGAATCGCCGTCTGCCCGGCACGGTCTTCCAACAAGCGGGGCAGGTTCCATGCAGGTGTTGCGTCACGCGGCCGGGTTCATCCTTCTCTTCATGGCATCGGCAGGGCTGGTCCAGGCCGGACAGGGCTCACGCGTCCTTCTGGACGGGCTGTGGACCCGGGCGCAGCTGGCCGGGACGCCGGCCGACCATGTGGTCAGCCGCCCGTATTCCAAACCCGCGGACATCACGCCGCCTCTGCGGCTCGAACCCGTCGCGCGTCTGGCCGAAGTCCCGGCGGGCTCGCGCGGCGTCATCCGTCGCGTGCATGTCCCGGCCGGGGACAAGGTCCTGGCCCTGACCTTCGACCTGTGCGAACGGGCCAGCAACCGCACGGGCTACCGCACCGAGATCGTCAATTTCCTGCGCGGCCAGGGCATTGCGGCCACGTTCTTTGCCGGGGGCAAGTGGATGCGTTCCCACCCGGAGCAGACCATGCAGCTCATGGCCGACCCGCTCTTCGAACTGGGCAATCACTCCTGGACCCATGCCAATTTCGCCCTGACGGACGAGGCCGAAACTCGCGACCAGGTGCTCTGGACCCAGGCCCAGTACGAACTGCTGCGCGAAGAGCTGGCGCGCCGGGCCGACGGGCGCGGCCTGGGGGCGGAGATGGCCGCGGTGCCTGCTTCCATGACGCTTTTCCGCTTGCCTTACGGCCGCAACGCGCCCGAAACCCTGGAGCGTCTGGCGGTCATGGGGCTGCCCGTGATCCAGTGGGACGTCTTGGGCGAAGGCGGGGCGGGCACGGCGCGGGATATGGCTCTGCGCGCGGCGGGCGAGGTGCGCCCCGGCTCCATCGTGCTCATGCACGCCAACGCCGTGCCGCGCCACACGCACGAAATCGTCCCGGTCTTCGTGGACGAACTGCTGCGCCGGGGCTGGCGTTTCGTGACCGTGAGCGAACTTCTGGCCATGGGCCGGGCCGAGACCGTGCAGGACGGCTACTTCGAGCGGCCTGGCGACAACCGGCAGTTCGACACGGGCTATCCGGGCAAGGGGACCCTGCATCCCGCACCCCGGCCCGAGGCCGGGAAGGCGGCGCAGTGACGTTGCGCCGCACCCGTTTGTGCGTGCCGTTCCCGGCTTTGCGCTCAAATCCGGTTTTGTCGCGCAGAAGACAAAGATTTCTTTCAACGCCCTTTTGAATCTGCTAGGACATCGAAAAAGGGAGGCAGCCATGGACCGCAAGAAGGTGCTGGTCATCGACGACGAAGAGCACGTGCGCATGCTCTATGACGCGGAGCTCCGGGCGCAAGGCTACGACGTGGCCGTGTCCGACGGCAGCGAAGACCCTCTGGAACTCGTGCGGCGCAATGCCCCCGACCTGATCATTTTGGACATCAAGCTCGGCAGCAGATCGGGGCTCGACCTGCTGCAGTCCATCCGCCAGAAGCATCTGGACCTGCCCGTCATCCTCTGCACCGCCTACGACAGCTTCCGCTGCGACCTCAAATCCATCGCCGCCGACGCCTATGTGGTCAAATCCTACGACAGCACGGAATTGATGAACAAGGTCAAGGAACTCATCTAACTACGCGAAAAGGCTCCGTTGCGTACGCGGTGGCGGAGCGCTCTTTCTGAATTTTCTCCGAAGCGTCGAAAGCCCCCGCACAGAATGGCTGTGCGGGGGCTTTCGACGCTTTCAAGGAGGGAAGCTATTGTTCCCTGGCGAAGGGCCAGGCCATGAGGCCGCCTTCCATGACGCGCACGTCGGTGTAGCCTTCCTTTTCCAGGATGCGCTGGGCCTCGTAGCCGCGCATGGAGACCTTGCAGAAGGACAGGATGGTCGCGTTCTTGTCCTCGGGCAGTTCGGACACGCGCTTGCGCAGCTGGCCCAGGGGGATGAGGGTTTCGCCGCGTCCCAGGCGCATCTCCTTGAACTCCTCGGGGCCGCGCACGTCGAGGACATACAGGGGGCCGCCCGCGTCGAACAGGGCCTTGGCCTCCACGGCGGAGATGCCGGTCATGAGCCCGCGCATCTTGTTCTGCAGGATGTGCGCCGTGGCGATGGCGTGGTCGATGGCCTGCGAATAGGGCGGGGCGTAGGGCAGGTCGGCCATGGCCATGTCGTCCACGGTCCAGCCGGCGGCCACGGCCACGGCCATTTCCGAAGCCTGGCGGTTGACGTCGCCCTGGCCCACGCAGGCGAAGCCGAGGATGCGGCCCGTGGCGCGATCGGCAATCATCTTGGAGACCAGGGGTTTTGCGTTCATGAAACCGGGCTTGTCGGGGCTGGCGTTGACGGCCGTGACCACGTCGAAGCCGGCTTCGCGGGCTCGGCGCTCGGACAGGCCCGTGGAGGCGGCGGTGAAGTCGAAGACCTTGCAGATGCCGCTGCCGATGGTGCCGGGGAAGCGCACCGTGTCGCCGAGCACGGCGTTTTCGCCGGCCACGCGGCCTTCGAGGTTGGCCAGGTCGCCGTAGGGGGCGAACATCTTCGCACCCGTCAGCCGGTTGGTGACCTCGACGCAGTCGCCCGCGGCGTAGATGTCCGGGTCCGAGGTGCCCATGAAGTCGTTGACGACGATGCCGCCGAACCGGCCGATCTCAAGGCCGGCCTCCTTGGCCAGGGCCGTGTTGGGGGCCACGCCGATGGCCATGACCACCAGGTCGCAGGGCAGCTCGCGGCCGTCGGCCAGGCGCACGCCCGTGACGTGGCCGTCTTCACCCGTGATCGCGGCGATGCCCGTGCCGGTCAGGATGTCCGCGCCCTTGGAGCGGGCGTGGTTCTCCACCAGCAGGGCCAGTTCCGTGTCGAGAAAGCCCAGAACCTGTGGCAGGGCCTCGACCACGGTGACATGAACGCCGGATTCGTGCAGGGCTTCGCAGGCTTCCATGCCGATGAGGCCGCCGCCGACGATGACGGCGCGCTTGCCCCGGCCGTGTTCGGCCCAGGCGCGCATGCGGTCGGCGTCGGCCATGGAGTTCAGGGTGGTCACGCCCTGCAGGTCGCGGCCCAGGATGGGCGGCATCTTCGGCACCGAGCCGGTGCAGAGGATGAGCTTGTCGTAGGCCAGCATGCCGGTCTCGCCGGCGGCGTTGATCCAGTTCACGACCTTGGCCTCGCGATCGATGCGCACGGCCTCTGTGTTGACCATGGCCGTGATGCCCTTGGCGCCGGCGAAGAATGACGGGTCGCGGACCACGCCGGCCGGGGTGCACAGCAGCTTTTCGCGTTCCTTGAACATCCCGGAGACGTAGTAGGGGTAGCCGCACGAGGCCATGGACAGCTCCGGGGCCTTCTGCAGGAGGATGACCTCCGCGCTCTGGTCCAGGCGGCTGGCCCTGGCCGCGGCCTTGGGTCCGGCGGCAGTGCCTCCGATGACGACGATACGCTTGGGAACCATGAGAAACTCCTTGATGATGAATTTTTGTGTTGATCGAGGTCCGGTCCGGCCGTGTCCGCGCGCCCGACGAGAGTCGGCAACGGGCGGCGGGAGGGCCGTCGGGAAAAGTTACTGCGCTGCGTCCGCCTTGGTGCGGGCCGCCAGGGCATGGCCCAGGCTGACGGCTCCCAGCAGCATGACGAAGCCCAGGTGTGCCCAGTCCACGGCCATGACGAGGTTCGGGGAAAAGAACACGTCGGGCTGGTTCTTCATGACCCGCACGAGGCCCGTGGCCACGACGCCGGCCCAGCTCAGGGTTAGGAGCAGTCCGCCGGAAGTCCACCTTCGCTTCATGGCCAGGGGCAGCCGCCAGCCCAGGAAGACCAGCAGGACGGCGGCCAGGCCGTAGTGCAGGATGTGGTTCAGGTAGTAGTCGGCCGTCCAGGCGAAGCCCGGCACGTCGGCCAGGTAGTAGCGCGCGAAGATGGGCATCTGCGCGAAGCCCGTGAAGAGCAGGGCGAAGACCGTCAGGCGGAAGATCAGATTCAGGCCGCGCTTATTCATGGTCGTCCTCCGAAGCCGCGCCGCGGATCAGGTGCAGCGCTCCGGCGACCAGACCGGCCAGGGGCGCGGCGTAGACGGCCCGGGCAAGGGTGTCCTCGGTGGTGAAGGGATTGCCGACGGAGGCCAGGTGCGGCCGGCCCGGCCCCTTATCGATGGCCTGGTTCACGACGTCGAAGGGCACGGGCGAGACGTAGAACGTGTTGGTCCCGCCGTTTTCCGTGTCGCCGTAGAGGAAGCCGCCGGTCTCCTCGGCCAGCTTGCGGGCCTGGGCCAGGATCTTATCGCGCGGGCCGATGGTCTGCACGCCCTCGGGGCAGACCTCGATGCAGGCGGGCGTGCCGCCGGCTGCAACGCGGTCCTGGCAGCGGTCGCACTTGTACATGACGCCGTTGCCCGCGAAGCTGGGGGCCAGCTTCAGGTACAGGCCCACGCCCGTCTGGCGCTCGGGGATGTGCCACGGGCAGACGTCCTTGCACTTGGAGCCGCCCAGGCAGATCTCGTCGTTGATCGCCACGATGCCACGCCCGTCCTTGGACGCCGCGCCCCAGGGGCAGAGGTTGGCGCAGGGCGGGTTCTGGCAGTGCAGGCAGCGCCGCGGGATGTTCAGTTCGAAGGTCCTACCGTTGTACTCACCAGAGGCCGTCTGGATGTAGAGCCAGTTGTAGGGCGTCAGGCGGTCATTCACGTCGCGCTTGTCGCTCCAGTCTGCGGCCTTGACCCGGGACGGGTACATCTTCGGGAAGGGTTTGACGGGTTCGGGATACCTGTGTGCGTTCGCCTCGCGGCAGGCCTCCACGCAGGCCCCGCAGCCGATGCATTTGGACAGGTCGAGCAGGGTGGCCAGAACGACTGCTACGCTCGAGGCCGAACTGGATCCTTCCGCGGCTCTGCCCTGCGCAGGTCCGGCCACGGCTCCGGCCGCTGCGGCCAGACCCGTGGCGAGGAAAGATCTGCGGTTGATTTTCATGCATTTCTCCAAATGGTTCTAAGTGTAGCGATCCATGCCTTTTCCGGGTTTGCAGGCCTGCTCATCCTCACGCCTTCTCCCCAGGCAGCCGCACGGTCAGCACCGGCACGGGACTCAGTCGCACGACCTTGCGGGCCACCGAGCCCAGCAGCATGTCGGCGAACACGCCCCGGCCGTGGGCGCCCATGACCACCAGATCGTGGCCCGGGATTTCCTCGAGGATGCGTTCGGCCGGATCGCCAGTCAGGATCTTCACCTCCGCCCCTGCCACGGGGCAGGCGGCGTGGTTCGTGGCGCACTCGGCGGCCATCTCGCGCACGCGCTTCTCGGCCTTGTCCTTGGCCCGCGTCGTGGCGGACGCGTTGAGGTCCTTCCAGCCGGCGGCCTCGAAATGCGTCTCGATGTCGAACCCGGCGTCCTCGCTCATGAGGTCCACGAGGTCCGGAACCACGTGCAGGATGGTCATGGCCGCTCCGTAACGGGTGGCCAGGGATACGGCGTGGCGCAGGGCCAGGCGGGCGCTTTCGGACAAGTCGGTGGCGTAGAGGATGCGTCTGTATTCGGGCAGCATGGTTCTAGCTCCTGCCGGCGGGTTGGGGTGCGGTGAATCCCGGCGCCTGGGCCGGGCCGAAGAGGCGGTCGGTCAGCCGGACGTACCAGGCCGCGCTCTGGACCTGGATGATGTAGGCCATGGCCACGACCAGGGCCGCATCGGAGCCGCCCGCGCCGAAGGCGTTCATGGCCACGGCCAGGGCGATGGACAGGTTGCGCATGACCGTGCCGTAGACCATGGCGATGGCGTCGCCGCGCGGCAGGAGCATGCGCCCCAGGATCGTGCTGAGGATGAAGTTCGCCCCGTAGATGACGGCCAGGGGGACGAGGATCTGCAGCAGCACGGCGGGCGCGCCCATGATGGTCTTGGCTTTGAGGGCCAGGGCGATGAAGACGATGCCGAGCACCCCGACGGTGGACAGGGCCGGGAATCGCGGGCCCAGGCGTTCGGCGAAGGCCTTCTGGCCGTAGACGCGAACCAGAACCCGCTGGGTGGCGTACCCCAGGGCCATGGGCAGGAAGACGATGAGCACGATCTGGGAGAAGACGGCCGAGACATCCATCTCGATGCTGGCTCCCAGCAGGCTCCGGACGTAGATCGGCGTGGCCAGGGAGCCCAGGGTCAGCCCGATGACGGTCATCTTCACGGCCGCGGCCACGTTGCCCTTGGCGAAGCCCGTCCAGGAGATGGTCATGCCGCTGGTGGGCACCAGGCCGGCCAGGACGACGCCGAGCATCATGTAGGGCTGTTCGCGGAAGAAGACCCAGGCCACCCCGAAAGCCAGGAAGGGCACAAGGCCGAAGTTGACGAGCTGGGTGATGATCTGGGCCTTGATGTCGCCGCCGGAGAAGACCTGGTTGATCTTGAGGGTGACCATCATGGGGTAGACCATGAGAAAGGTGAACGGCACGATAAGACCCTTGAGCCACGACACGTCGCCCAGCAGGCCGCTGATGAAGCCCAGGACCATGACCGCCGGGATGGCCGTGACCAGATTTTTCGAGATGGTTTGCAGTACGTTCCACATGGTGTCGTTCCCGCTCTATTCTTCGCAGGTCGCGCTGGTTTCGACTTCCCGGCAATCCGGGTTACTCATGCACGGGGCGTCGGCGACCTTCATGACCCTGAGTCCGCCGGCACGTCTCTCGGCGATGAAATTCTTCCCGCACGAGGGGCATGGGTGAAACTGTGGTGCGTAGTCGTCGGCTTGGGTAATGGTTGTTTCGGCCTGACAATACGGACAGGTGACGGTGATGGCGGACATGTTGGCCTCCTGATTACTGGTTTTCGACCTTGGGAACGGTTCTGGCGACACGGACGAGGTAGTCCGCATTCTCTTCGAAGCCCATGACGCAGGATACGGTCTCGAAGGTGCAGTCGGGGTGCACTCGCTGCAGGTCCGCGAGGAAATTCCTGTCGTTGGCCAGGACGTGTACGCTCTCGCCGGGGTGGAGCCGTTTGATCAGGGCGCAGGTCTTGAGCATGCAGAAGAAATCCATGCTGTTGCGCATGTCGATCCGGGCCGCTGCGTCCTTGCGCTCAAACTGGTCGTGGCACTTCATGCGGCCTATAGAGCGAAGGCCATGCCACCACGGGAACTTGAGCGGCGCCGCGATGATTTTTTATGTTTAACTATATGAAATGTAGAGAATAAATTGTCATTAATCCTGAGGTGCGCGCTTGCTCGAAGCGGAGTTCCTTGAACTTTTCATGTTCATAAAATAAACATCTGAACGGCATGGTGTTCATAAAAATAACGTTTTGGTTGACAGGTGAACAGATGGAAGAAAACCTGAATCAGTACTGGAAGACCGTGGTCAACACCATCCAGGACGGGGTCATGATCGTCACCCCGGACGGGCAGATCGTGTCCGTGAATCAGGCTCTGGTGGACATGACGGGCTATGCCCGGGAGGAGCTCATCGGCGCGCCGTGCTCCATCCTCGGTTGCTCGACCTGCGAGTTGGCGCGGGGAATCCCCCAATGCCATTTCTGCGTGATGTTCGAGAAGGGCGAGCTGCGCCGCCAGAAGTGCGGCCTGGTCAGGAAGGACGGGACGCGGCTGCCCGTGGTCAAGAACGCCTCGGTGCTGCGCGACGCCGACGGCTCGGTCATCGGCGCGGTGGAAACCATCACGGACATTTCCGACCTCGTGGACAAGGAGGCGCAGATCGAGATTTTCCGGCGAGAACTGTCGGCCGAGGACAGCTTCCACGGCATCGTCGGCCGCGACGCGCGCATGCAGCAGGTCTTCGACCTCATCGACGGCGTGGCCCAGACCGACGCGCCCGTGGTCATCTACGGCGAGAGCGGCACGGGCAAGGAACTGGTGGCCAAGGCCATCCACGACGCCGGGCCCCGGCGCGATCAGCCGTTCATCAAGGTCAACTGCGCGGCCCTGAACGAATCGTTGCTGGAGAGCGAGCTTTTCGGGCATGTACGTGGCGCCTACACCGGGGCCCACAAGGACAGGGTCGGCCGGTTCGAGAGCGCGGCGGACGGCGACATCTTTCTCGACGAGATCGGGGACCTGCCCATGGCCACCCAGGTCAAGCTCCTGCGCGTTCTGGAAGAGAAGGTCATCGAGCGCGTCGGCGACCACCGGCCCATCCCGGTCCGCGCACGCATCATCACGGCCACCAACCGCGACCTGCCGGATCTGGTGGCCAAGGGCCAGTTCCGCCAGGACCTCTACTACCGCATCAACGTCATCCCCATCCGCATCCCGCCCCTGCGCGAACGGCGGGAGGACATAGCGCTCCTGGCCGCGCACTTCTTCCGTCGCAGCCAGATGAAGTCGGGCAAGCAGGTCCGCGGCATCTCCCGCGAGGCCATGGATCAGATTCTGCGCCATCCCTGGCCCGGCAACGTGCGCGAACTCAGGAGCGCCTTCGAGTACGCATTGGTGGCCTGCAAGACGGACATGATCGAACCCCGCGACCTCCCGGCCGAGGTCTTCCGCCAACCCGAAGTCTGCCTCCCCGGCGAGGTCTCGGGCCGCAGCCTCGACGAAATCAAGAAGGAGCGCCTGCGCAAGGCCCTGGAAGAGGCCGGGGGCAACCGGTCCGAGGCGGCGAGGATATTGGGCATTTCTCGGACGAGCGTGTGGAGCCAGATGAGGCGGTATGGGATTGGGAGCGAGTGAGCCGGCGCGTGATCGGTCCGGACTCCGGTTGCCGCCGCATCGTGCGCGCGCTACGTGCAGTGCGCGGGGGAACCCGGAAACAGTGGAACCTCGGGATGCAGGATCGATCCCGTGCCACGCAGCACTTCAAAGAGGAAATATAATGAGGACATCTCTCGACTGCCTGCCGTGCATCGTCCGCCAGGCGGCGGACGCATCCAGGATGGTCACGGACGACGATGGGGTCGTGCTGGAGATCATGAAGATCGTTTTCGACAGGCTCGCCCGGGCGGATCTTTCGGTCACGCCTCCGGAAATCGTGCGGGCCGTCCATGCGGTCATCCGCCGCGAACTTCATGACGCCGACCCGTTCCTGTCCATCAAAAGGAAATCCACGCAGCGGGCCCTGGACATCGCTGCCAGCGCCAGAGAAGCCATCCGGAACGCCGGGAATCCTTTTGCCGCGGCGCTGGCGTTTTCCATTGCCGGCAACATTCTGGATTTCGGCATGCGGTCCGAGTGGAACGAGGCGATTATTACGGATTCCTTTTCGAAGGCTCTGGAGCGGTCCACGGCATTCGACGCCGAGGCGCTGGCGCGGCTTCGTGACGAGATCGCCGCGGCCGACACGGTTCTCGTGCTGGGGGACAACGCGGGGGAAGCGGTCTTTGACAGGCTGCTCATCGAACATTTTCCGCGGCGGAAGAACGTGCACTACGCGGTCAAGGCCTCGCCGGTCATCAACGACGCCACCTGGGAGGACGCCGCGGCAGCCGGCATCGACGAGGTGGCGGCAATCGTCAGCAATGGCGCGGACATCCCCGGCACGGTCCTCTGGGAATGCTCCGCCGAGTTTCAGCGGATTTTTCACGCCGCGGACGTCGTGATCTCCAAGGGGCAGGGCAATTTCGAAACCCTCAACGAGGACCCGCGCAAGATCTGGTTTCTGTTCCAGGTCAAGTGCCCGGTCATCGCCAATCATTATTCCTTCAGCGTCGGAGACTGGATGCTGCTTGAGAAGAACGGGAGTTGCAATGAGCAAGACGGTCTGCACTCATCATGAGAATGTAAAAGTCAAGTCACGTCCTCCCTTGCAGGGCGGGGAGCTGCGGCTGGCCGAGGAGATGGTCCGTTCTCTGGCACGGCCCGAGGCAGTGGTCGAGCGGGTCGTCGTCGGCGACAAGTTTCTGGCCGTCGTTGCCGGCAGCCGCGTGGGGCTTTCCTCCCTGCTCGGGGCCAGGGCCGACGACGAGGGCTTGCGGCAGGTCCATACCGCCGAAGGTCGGACCGTGGCCGAACTTGCCCGGAACATCATGTCATGCTCAGCGTTCTGCGTCAGCTTGGGTCTGGCGGCGGTCAACGCGGCCAACGCGCCGGGGCCCGAGAGCGCCTCGGCCGCCCCGGGCGGGCCTGCCGACGAGCTCATCGTCGCCCTGGGGCAAAACGGCAAGGTGGGGCTGGTGGGCGAGTTTCCGTTCGTGTCCTCGCTGCGCGAACGGGTCGGTGAAATGCATCTCTTCGAGTTGCGCGACGTCCCGGGCGCAGTCCCGCCTCAGGCATGGGACGAGACCCTGGCCGGGCTCGACGTGCTCGCCGTGACAGGGACCGCGCTGTTGACCCGCCGGATGGCCTACTTCCTGAGCCGCGCCCGGCAGGCCACTGTTCTCGTGCTCGGGCCGAGCACCCCGCTGTCGAACTCCCTGTTCGAATTCGGGGCCGATTACCTGTGCGGTTCGGTGGTCACGGACCCCGAGCCCGTCCTCGACGGCATCCGCGCCGGCCTGCCCTTTCACCAGGTCAAGAAGAACGGCGGCATCCGCTTCACCCGCTGGACCCGCGAGGACCTGCCCGGTTGAGGCTGTCCTGCGGATTGCGCGGCTTCAGCCGGCTGCCAACCTTTCCTCCATCGTGCGGCGAAGACTTCGCACAATCGCCGCATGATACGCGGAGAATAACGCTACATCCGACAACAGGGGGCGTGGCCGCGGCGGGCTTGTGACCCGAAGCGGCTGTTGCCGCCGCTCGTGGGCGCATCGGGCCCGGGGTATGCGTTGGGACGGTTGCGTGATGTCGGCCAAGAGCTGCCGTCGCCGCATGCCTCATCGTCGCACTTCGCGATCAGTCACGAAAAAAGGGGGAAAGTCGCCTTTCCCCCTTCGATATCGTTGAGTGACCTCGCCGTTCTTCGTCCGGAGTTGCCGCCGGTTATCCCAGCGGCGTGTTCGGGATCAGCGTCCAGATGCCGCATGGGCAGGCTCCGGCGCAGAAGCCGCAGCCGATGCACTTCTCGCTGTCGCAGACCATTGCGAACTCGTTGTCCGGCAGGGCCTGGCGGCTGATGGCGCCGCGGGGGCAGATGGCCTCGCAGATGCCGCAGTCGCGGCACACGCCGCACGACGAGCACTCCTCGGCGCACTGGTCCAGGCTCTCGAAGCCGCCCAGGCGCGGGTCGAAGTAGGCCAGGTTCATGCGCGAGTAGTCGATGGTCTCGGACATGTGGTTGCCCGGGTCCATGTACTCGATGCGCGTCTTGAGCTCCTCCATCATGTCGGCCGTGACGGACAGGGGCCGGCGGCCGGCCACGATGTCGTCGATGGCCTGGGCCGCGCGGCGGCCGTCGCCGATGGCCTGGGTGAGTAAGCCCAGCTTGACCAGGTCGCCGATGGCGAAGACGTGCGGGTCCGTGGTCTGGTTGACCTCGTTGACGGTGATGAAGCCGCGTTCGCGGGCGATGTTCTCGGGGAAGGCCTCCAGGTCCGGCGTGTCGCCGATGGAGATAACGACCGTGTCGGCCGGCAGAACCCGCCCGTCCGTCAGGACCACGCCTTCGGCCGTGATCTCCTTGGTGAAGCAGGGCCACATGAACTGGGCCCCGGCCTTTTCGGCCTCCTCGCGCTCCTTGCCGAAGGAGGCGGGCTTCTGCACGTCGATGAGGGTCAGGCTCTTGGCGCCCAGGCGGGCGGCCTCGGTGGCCACGTCGCAGCCCACGTTGCCGGCGCCGATGACGACCACGCGCTCACCGACCTTGCCGTCGCCGTGCTTGGCGGCCTTGAGGAAGTCCAGGGCCGTGACGAGCCGCTCGTTGCCGGGTACGGGCAGGGTGCGCGGGCGCTGGGCGCCGGTGGCCAGGACGATGAAG
This sequence comes from Desulfomicrobium escambiense DSM 10707, assembly GCF_000428825.1. Classification (NCBI taxonomy): domain Bacteria; kingdom Pseudomonadati; phylum Thermodesulfobacteriota; class Desulfovibrionia; order Desulfovibrionales; family Desulfomicrobiaceae; genus Desulfomicrobium; species Desulfomicrobium escambiense. The sequence continues at coordinate 113,781 of NZ_KE386803.1, forward strand.
TCGTAGTCCTTCCTGATGGCCTCGAAGTCCTCGCGGGTCAGCTTCTTCTCCAGGCGAACGTGGGGGATGACCTCGCGGGCGCGGTCAAGTTCCGCCGCCAGCACCTCGGGCGGGATGCGGTTGGCCGGGATGGAGGCCTGCAGCTTGCCGCCGAGCTTCTCGTCCATGTCGAACACGGACGCCTTGTGCCCTTTCAGGCGCAGCTGCCAGGCCACGGAGATGCCGGCCGGGCCGCCGCCGATGACGGCCACCTTCTTGTCCGAGGACAGGGGCAGCATGGGCGGGTGGGCGTTGATGCCCTCCTTGCCGAGCATCTTGGCGTCCACGGGCTTGAGGCTGCCCAGGCCGCGCGTGCAGCCTTCCATGCACAGGTTGGGGCAGAGGTAGCCGCAGACCGTGGCCGGGAAGGGCGTGAACTCCAGGGACAGGTCCACGGCCTCGGCCAGGCGGCCTTCGCGGATGAGCTGCCAGCGCTTCTGCACCGGGATGCCCGAGGGGCAGCTGGCCTGGCAGGGAGGCATGTACTTGCAGTTTTCCCAGACGGGCACGTTGCGGCGCAGCTCGCCGGTGGTGATGAGGCCGATGGGCGATCGGTCGACGGAGGTCAGGTCGCCGACCAGGCCGCCGCGGCCGAGCTCCATGTCCCAGACCTTGGCGTGGAACTCGGACATGGACTTGCGCTTTCTGGTGATCTTCTCGTGCGGCGTCTTGGCCCGGGCCAGATGCCACTCCTCGCGCACGGCAAGCGTGGCGAAGAGGTCGTCCTTGCCCAGTTTGTTCAAAAACTGCTTGAGGTTTTCGGTCAGCCAGGCCCAGTCGTCGTCGGTGATGGGGGCGTGGATGGCGTCGGCCGCGCTGACTGTCTGCTCCTGGCCGCGGTAGAAGATGCGGCCGCCGACCATGCCCACGCAGGGCCGGTAGCCCAGGGTGCAGGCCTGGTCGATGGCGTCCACGCCGCAGACCACGGCCACGCCGCCGGCCATGAACTCGGCGAAGTAGTCCCCGGCCTGGCCCAGGACCCACAGTTCCGGGGCGGGGAAGCGCGGGTTCTGCTTGGTCATGGTCATGGAACGGGAGCCGACGTCGCCTCCGACGAAGACCTTGCCCTGGGCCATGGCGTTGCAGGTGCCGTTGCCGGCATTGCCGTGCACCACGACTTCGGCGCCGGCGTTGAGCCAGCCCGTGTCGTCGGAGGCCGGTCCCATGACCTCGATGAAGGTGCCGGGCACGCCCAGGGAGGCCATGCGCTGGCCGGGCGCGCCGGTGATGGTGACGTGGATGGGTTCTTCCTTGGCCACCCACAGGCGGCCGCCCAGGCCGTGCTGGCCGCAGGCCTCGATGGTCAGTTCGCGCGCTCCCTGACGCACGGCATCCTGGATGCGTTCCTCCAGGATGCGCGATTCCAGGCGCACGCCGTTTTCCTTGCCCGCAATGAATGTGTTGTTCTGCATATCCGCTTCTCTCCCTACACCACGTACTTGATGGCCAGTCTGTCAGCCGCGTCCTTGTCGGCGATGCCCAGGGCGTCGGACATGCCGATGGGCAGCGAGGTGGAGCGGCCCAGGGGGGCGACGATCTTCTTCAGTTCCGTGTCGAAGCTGACGTAGAGGTCCACCAGCCGTTCGGCGACCTTCTCCGGATCGAGGCGGCGGTAGACGCGCGGATCCTGCGAGGTGATGCCCTTGGGGCAGACGCCGATGTTGCACACGTTGCAGCGGTCGGACTCCGAACCCACGCACCCGGCCGCGGCCTGCATGGCGTACTTGCCGATCTGCACGGCCGAGGCGCCGAGCATGATCAGGGCCGCGGCGTTGGCGGCCAGGTTGCCGTTCTTGCCGATGCCGCCGCCGGCGATGAGCGGGACCTCGTTCTGTTTGCCGATCTTGCACAGGGTCAGGTAGGCGTCGCGGATGTTGGAGGCGATGGGGCTGCCCATGTGGTTCATGGACACGTTGTAGGCCGCGCCGGTGCCGCCGTCCTCGCCGTCCACGGCCAGGCCCGCGGCGTAGGGGTTGCGGCAGAGGTTGTTGAGCACGGCGTTGGTCGTGGTCGTGGCCGAGATCTTGGGGTATACGGGCACGCGGAAGCCCCAGGCCATGGACATGGACTGGATCATCTTGGCCACGGACTCCTCGATGGAGTACTGGGTCTGGTGCGTCGGCGGGCTCGGCAGGCTCACTCCCGGAGGCACGCCGCGGATGGCCGCGATGAGCTTGTTGACCTTGTGCCACATGAGCAGGCCGCCGTCGCCGGGCTTGGCGCCCTGGCCGTACTTGATCTCGATGGCGCAGGGGTCTTCCTTCATGTGCGGGATGGCGTGGATGATCTCGTCCCAGCCGAAGTAGCCCGAGGCGATCTGGAGAATGACATATTTGAGGAAACGCGACCTGAGCAGGCGCGGCGGGCAGCCGCCCTCGCCCGTGCACATGCGCACGGGCATGTTCAGTTCCTCGTTCAGGTACGCCACGCCCATCTGCAGGCCTTCCCACATGTTCGGGGACAGGGCGCCAAACGACATGCTGCCGATCATGAGCGGGTAGATCTCGCGCACGGCCGGGGCCCAGCCCTGCTCCTTGAAGGTGGCCAAGCCTTCGGCCGGGGACTGGATGCGGCCGATGAGGGTGCGCAGGTCGAACTCGTGGCGGCCCGAGTCCAGGGCCGGGTCCGTCAGCATGGAGATGCGGATGAACTTGATCTGGTCGAGCACCGAGCCGCTGTCGTTGCGGCGGCCGCCGCGGGTGCGGGGCTGTCCGCCGAGGTTGACGTGCATGCGCAGTTTGTCCTTCTCGTCGGAATGCATGGGCATGATGGCGTCATTGGGGCAGACCATGGTGCAGGTCGCGCAGCCGATGCAGGCCTGATGCGGGGCCGTGCGCTGGCGGATGCCGTAGTAGACGGTGTGCTCGTTCTCGGGCTTGCTCTTCAGCCCGGCCGGGACCTTGACGATGCGCTTGCGGAAGGTGCCCAGTTCCAGCGTCTGCATGGGGCACACGGCCGCGCACTGGCCGCACAGGGTGCAGCGGTCCTTGTCCCAGCGGATCTGCCAGGGCAGGTCCTTGAGGCTCAGTTGGGAAGGGGTAATGGCTGCGACTGCCGACATACTCTGACCTCCTGGCGGTCCGGGCCAACGATGGCCGAATCCAGATGCATGGGTTGGAAATCCTGGGACTTGTCACGATCGGGGATGGCCAGGTCCAGGCCGCAGATCTCGGACGAGAACGCGTACAGGCCGGGACGGCCACCGACCACGCCGGGGCGCAGCTTCTTGCTGTCCTGGACCATGAACATGGACTTGTCCGGCAGGCAGCCGATGACGCAGTTGGGGCCGTCGATGATGAGGCGCCGGCAGATCTGCTTCAGCTTGGACAGGAAGGCCTGGTCGGGGTGGCCTTTCATCTCGTGGTCCTTCAGAGGCGTGATGATATGCTTGTACGCCTCGAAGGGCAGCCCCAGCCTGCGGATGGTGTAGTGCAGGATGTGCGTGAAGACCTCGGAGTCAGAGTTGTAGCCCTCGTAGCCGGGCACGCCCTGGCCCATGAGGTAGTCGCGGATGGGCACGAAGGCCGTGTTCTCGCCGTTGGTCATGGTGCTTAAGCCTTCGATGAAGAAGGGGTGGCAGGCGTAGAGGTTGATGGCGTAGTTGGTGTTCTGCCGGCCCTGGGCCAGGATGAGGCGGCTCATGATCTCGGGGCGGTCCAGGCCCAGGTACTCGCCGACCTGCAGCGGGTCGCCGATCTCCTTGATCATGACCGTGTCGGGCCAGAAGGAGAAGACGGTCATGCTCTCGTCCTGCAGGCCCATGTGCTTGAGTTCCAGACGGGTCAGCAGGTAGCCCTGGCCCTTTTCGGCGTCGCTCAGGTCCTTCCAGGCGGCGGGGATGTCGTAGGCGCGGACCACGTAACGGTCACGCTTGGGCGTCCAGGTCGGCAGCGGCCCCTTGGGCGTGATGGGCATGTCGTACCTGAGGGTGAAGCCCTTGGCTTCCATGAACTCGTCGAGACGCTTCATGCCCAGGTCGGTGAAGATTCCGGACAGGACGGGGCTGTCCTTCATGGACTCGAACGGACCGGCCAGATCCGACAGGTACAGGCCGACGCCCGAGCCGTCGTGTCCCTCGCGCATGACATCCAGGGCCCGGATGGCATCCATGGGGGAGACGGGGTCGCTGCTGGTCAGCGCAAACAATCGACACATAGCGCGCTACTCCCTGATGAGTGTTCTTTCCCCGGCGCCTTTGAGAAGTGGAGATTTATATGACAGAAATGTCATATTTTCCCAGGGCGACAAGGCTTTTAATGACAAAATTGAAGAAAAATACTGCTCTCCGGCCTGAAATTCGAGCCGGGGAGTTGAAATAAGCAAGGAAGAGGCCAAAAAATCGATTATCGGATGGGAAAACGGGCGGTCAAGTAGGAAATATTCCCGGTATCGCTGGGAAGATTTCCTGTTGTCGAGGATGCCCGGTATTGATGGACGAAACCGGCACTGATTACGTGTGCGGGACCATACAAGATTCGCGCCTGTGCGGCCGCCATCCTGACCGGTCCGGGCGAGGCCCGTCGACTGTCTGACTGAGCCAGGCATCGTTCGTTTTCCCGTCGCCCGCCGCCCGAAGTGACAGCCTCGGTCCGAAGAAGCGACGGGAAAACGTTACGAGGCCAGCGAAGGAGTTTCGACGGGCCTCGCCCGGACCGGTCAGGATGGCTGGGGGTGGCGCTTGGAGGAGAGGTCGGGAAGAGGAAGCCGGAGGAAAAGCGTGGATCCCCGCCTTCGCGGGGATGACGCGAGACGATGCGTATGGCCATCGCCTGAATGGTCCGCCGCTTTCCGCAATATCACCACGTCATCCGCGCGAAGGCGGGGATCCATTCTTTCGGAAGGCTGGCGGCTTCAAGCAGGGTCTGAACACGTGCGAAGGGACCGGCTCAGACAATGGTCCGGTTCTTCCTCTCCGGCGTGTAGTGCCACCACGGCCTGGGCTCCTCGCCGTCCATGAATCTGGTCACGGAGACGAGGACGTCCAGCACGCACGGGTCCTGGCGGCCGCCGGTCAGTTCTCCGAGGCGGTCGTAGAGGGCCTGCGGGTCCTGGCCCGCGAGCTGCGCGGGGTGGTCGAAGCCCAGCAGGCGCAGGTCGGCGGCCATGGCCGGGCCGATGTTGGGCAGGTCGGTCAGGGTTTCGAGACGGTCGCGGCTGACTTTGGACGGGTTCATGGCCTAGCCCATGCGCCGGGTGATCTCGTAGTGATTGACGAGGATCTTGCTGACGTAGTCCACGGTTTCGGCGAAATTGGGGATGCGGCCGTAGGGTTCGTAGATGCCGGCCTTGGCGTAGTCCGTGCTGCCGAGGCCCGCGTTGTAGCCGGCGGTGGCCGCCAGGATATTGCCGCTGCGGGAACGCAGGTTCTCGGCCATCATCCTGACCATGGCGTCGATGCAACGCTCGTAGAGGACGCGCTGGTCGAATTTCTCGAAAAAGGCCGCATCCTGGGGGTTGAAGATGGAGCGGCCCCGGAAGTTCTCCTCCATGAACAGCCGGCAGTTGTCCCGGGCCATGGCGTAGCTGGACTGCAGGAGGTCCATGCGGTCCAGGGCCAGGGCGTAGGTCCCGGCCGAGGGGATGGCCTTGCCCGCAGTCTGGGCGTTCAGCAGGGTGCGCAGGAGCTTTGCGGGGTTGCCGAAGAGGTCGGGTTGCTCGCGGCGCAGGGCGCGCATCTGGTCGCGGCGGTCGGCCATGTTCGCGAATTCCGGTTCCAGGTCCGGGCGTCGGGCGAAGCCGGCGGGCTGGCCGTGGGCGTCGGCGCAGACCATGCCGTACCCCCGGGCCGTGGCGGAAATGAACTGGCAGGGCCCCACGGCCAGGGCCGAGGACACGGCGAACTCGCAGAAGAAGGATTCGGCCATCATCTGGCCCATGATCCAGCACGGGTCCACCGGATGGATGGCGGCGTGGCGGATCACGCCGCGCACCACGTGTTCGCAGATGAGGGGGATGCGCGTGTTGAAGTCCACCTCGGCCAGGGGCTTTTTCCAGACCGGGAGGTTGCCCTTGGGGTAGCCCTCGATGATGAAGGCCAGCACGGACTGGGCCAGGGCGTGGGCGTAGCCCGGGGCGGACACGCGTTCCAGGGTCCGCGCCGGGTCCTTGGTCTGGATGACGCGTATTTCGGACACTTCGGACACGGCCGTGGCCCGGGCCTCTCCGCCCAGCAGGGGCAGGAGCAGGGGGGCGAGGGCGGCCTTGAGCAGGGTGCGGCGATGTGGGTTCATGATGTGGTGTTCAGGGTGGTTCGGGCCACCACTTTTTGAAAGTACGCCTCGTTTTCCTCCTGCAGGAGGCCGCCGTGGCGGATTTTGGCGCGGGCCAGGAAGAGCTGGACCTTTTGGATCTGGCGCATCTTGCGCGACTCGTCCGTCTCGTTCTCCAGGCATTCGATCAGGGAGCGGATTTCACGCTGGGACTGGATGGCTTCGGGCACGTAGCCGGAGTTCTTCAGGACCTTGTAGGCCATGCGCAGGGCTTCGGGCATGAACGGGTCCGACTGGTCGGGCAGCGGCCGCCCCTGACCTTCGAGCCCATCGAACTCGCCGCGCAACTGGGCCTCGATGATCGCCCTTTCGGCCAGTTCCGCCAGAATCTTCATGGGGTTCCCAGCAGTCGCGCCACCACGTGGCGGAAGCTTTCCTCGGGGATGAACCCGAGGTGGTCGAGAATCTTCTTGCCCTGGCGGTCGTAGATCAGGGTGCGCGGGATGGAGCCGATGTCCATCATCTGGCCGATGGAGCCGTCATCGAGGAAGATGGGGAAATTGACCTTGTTCTGCTTGATGAAGTTCTCGACGAGCTTGGGGTTGTAGTCCACGGAGATGCCGACGATGCTCAGGTCGCTCTCGGCGAATTCCCTGCGTACGTTCATGAGGCCCGGAAACTCCTTCACGCATGGGCTGCACCAGGTGGCCCAATAGTTGACGATCAGGACACGCCCCTTGCTCGAATCGATAAGGTTCCGCAGGCCCTGCACGCCGATTTTCTCGACGCCCTGGGCCATGAGGATCGTGGGTGCGCAGAGGAGTAGCAGGGTGGCGAACAGGGTTTTCAGGGCCTTCATGGGCGATCCTTGTTGGGGTGGTTGGTGGTGAATCATGAATGCTAGCCCGAGTTGCGATTGGCCGTCAACGTACGGAGCAGTCGGTATTGCGCGTTGCATTTTGGCCCTTTTTGAATGATTCGGGATGCCGTCAACGACGAGGAGGACAACCATGACGACATTCATCAAAAAGAAAACCGAGATCGAAGAGTCCGACGCGACCATGACTTTCCGTCCCGGCCAGTTCAAGCGCGCCCCCTTCTCCCTGGCGGAGAAGAATATCTACCTGCTCGGCATGCGCGGTAGCGGCAAGACCACCGTGGGCGCGGTCCTGGCCGCCGCTCTGGGCTGCGCCTGCATCGACACCGACGTCCTGGTCGTCGAAGCCGCGGGCAAGACCATCGAAGCCATTGTCGCCGACGCGGGCTGGGACGAGTTCCGCCGCCTCGAGTCCGAAGCTCTGGCCCGCGCCGCGGAACTGCCCGGCAAGGTCGTGGCCACGGGTGGCGGCATTGTCATGTCCCAGGCCAACCGAGACCTCATGTACCGCACGGGCGTGAGCTTCTACCTGGCGGCCGACGCGGCGCTGCTGATTGGCAGGCTTCTGCGTGACGGCAACGCGGCCCAGCGCCCCGCCCTGACCCCCCTGGACCTGCACGACGAGGTGGCCGCGGTCATGGCCGAGCGCGAGCCCCTGTACATGGCGGGCATGGACCACATGCTCCAGGCCCACCGCAGTGTGGACGAACTCGTCGACGACATCCTCGTGGCCCTGGGCCTCAAGGAATGGGATTTTACCGAGAAGGAGCGGGTTCTGGACAGGTATTAGGACGGTTCTGGGCCGGGGCGTTCATGTCAATTGGGTTGATTCATTGATGATTCACAAGATTGTCAGATGCGGGCGACGGCCAGGAAGACTGCGTGCAGGGCGATGACCAGAGTGATGAAGACCTGGCGCGCCCGGTCCCGCCCCAGTCCCGGAAAGGCGTAACCCAGATGCCCGTGGGGGCAGCGCGGCAGACAGTCGCCGCACAGGGAGCAGGTCAGGCCGGGGCGCTTTCGTTCGAGATCGGCCCTTGTCAGGGCGTTGTAGCGGCAGGCCTTGGCGCACAGGCCGCAGCCCGTGCAGGAGCTGTCGATGGACACGCGCCAGGGCAGGACGCGGCCGATCAGGTTGTTCAGGAGGCCGATGGGGCACCAGGCCGTGCAGTGGACCATGGTGCCGCTGCGGCGCGAAACCAGGGCCATGACCGCCACCCCGGCCAGACCGAACACCGCGGCCAGGCCAAGGCCCCACGCCCAGCCCGCGCCCAGGGCGCGCAGGACCAGGGGCGCGGCCACGGCGGCGGCCAGGAGGGCGACCCGCAGGCGCGGCGCCCAGGCCGGCAGGGCCTTGGGTTTGCCGTCGTGGAGACGGGCCAGGCGGTCGTCCCAGGCGCCGATGTAGCAGAGGTGGCTGCACCAGGCCGGACCGACCAGCAGCAGCGACACGGCCAGCAGGATGGGCATGAAGAAGCCTTCGCCGCGGAACAGGGGGCCCGAAACGATCAGGGCCGGGACGGGCAGGTGGAGTTTCCCGGTCATGAGGAACTGCTCCCACCCCGACAGGCCGAGCAGCAGCTGGCCGAAGAAGACGGCCGAGAAGAGGGTCCAGATGTGTCCGCGGATCTTGGCCGAAGGCCCGTCCAGCATCCAGCCGGCCACGAGGCTGCCGTAGACGGCGAAGAGGGCGATCCAGAGAGGCCCCGAGCCGGGGAGAAACCGTTCGCCCAAGAGCAGGGGAAAGGACGTTTTGGACACGGCCAGGGCGAGGGTGCCGGCCACGAGCAGGGCCACGGCCGAGGAGACCATGTCCTGCGGGCGCAGGCTTCCGAAGATGCGTCGACCGGGTCCGCCCGCAAGCAGCAGCGCGGCGGCCGCGTGGGCTAGGCTGACGGCGCCCAGGATCAGGGCCAGGCGCACCCAGGGCAGCCCGAAGCTCATGCGCCAGGCCACCAGGGATTGGGCCTGGAAGGCCCACAGGGCCGTCCCGCCGACGGCGGCCAGGATGAGCAGGGGGCGGGGCAGGAATTTCGGGAACCAGACCGCGGGGGCCAGGATGAGCGCAGGCAGGGCTTCCCACAGGGTGCCGAAGCGCAGAAAGTGCGCGGCCGAGGTCAGGGCGCAGAGGGTGAAGAGGACGCGGGTGGAGGTCTTCATGGCCGCACCGCCGCGTCGAAATTTTCCCGGCCCATCCTCTCGACGAAATCCCCGAGGCGCAGCCCGGGCCGACCTTGAGTCATGAGCGTGCGCAAGACCCGCTCCAGGATGCCCATGGCTTCGGGCAGACCGTAGACACCCAGTTCGTGGGCCAGGCGCGGGTGCCGGCCGAGCTTGCCGCCCAGGACCACGCGCCAGCCTGTTGCGGCGGTTTGCAGGGCTCCGGAGGGGCAGGCCCGGACGCAGGCCCCGCAACCCAGGCAGCGCGACGGGTCAAGACTGATCGGGCCGCCCAGGGTCAGGGCCTTTTCGGCGCAGGCGTCGACGCAGAGCCCGCAGGCCGTGCATGCGTCCGGCTCGACGCCGACCCGGCCGAAGGCGATCAGGCCGAAGTCTGCGATGTGCGGCTGGGAGCATCCGTTGGGGCACGAGGCCACGGCGAGACGGAATTGATGGTGATGGCGGATGGGCTTCACGCCGGCGGCAAGGAAGGCGTTCCAGCCGGAACGGGCCATGACGGCGTCGATTTCCTTCGAGATGTCCCGTCCGATGACGGCATGGGGGCATCCGGTCGCGCCGCGGCAGACCTTGAGACTGTGCGTGGGGAGAGTGTCGGGTGTGGTCATGCCGTCATCCTGGTGCAAAACGATCCGGGAATCCTTGACCTGAGTCAAAAATTCCCGAATTGCACACGCCGGCGCGTGAGGAAATTGTTGCTGTCCGTCAGGCGATCCTGATGGTAAAGGGTATGACGTGCAGGCTGCGCGAGATTTCCCGGGTGGCGCCAAGGGCCCACGAGGCGGGGGTTTTGCCGATGCGTTCGCCGAGGGTCTGGGCCAGCTTGGCCAAGGCCAGGACCGGGTGCCGGGTGAAAACCTGGGGCAGGCCGTAGGTCAGGTTGCAGGCCAGGCACATGCCCGGGCGCTGGTGCAGCTGAAAGGCGAAGGCGAGCTCGTCCGGAGCGTGCTTTTCGAACCGCAGACGGATGTCGTAAGCCCCGTCCTCGGCGTCGCCGAAAAGGGCCTCGAAGAAGGCGTCGGTCCGCGACTGGGGGAAGACCTCGTCCAGGAAGTCCGGAGTGAAGATCTGGGCGGCGTTGGTCATGGGGCGTCTCCTGTGGGTGCCGGATTGATGGCGATTCCCTATCGGCGCCCCCCGCTTCAGGTCAAGGGAGATGACCGACAAACCATCCCGCTGCCGGAGGAGCACATGCAGGAAAGATTCGAAGACATTGAGATCAAATACCTCTATTTACAAAAAACGGTTGATGAGCTGAGCTCGGTTGTCATAGAACAGCAGAAGGAAATCCGGGAGCTTCGGCATCTGGTGACGCTCTTGGGCAGGAAGCTGAAGGACGTCTCCGCCATGCCTCCCTTCGATCCAGATGAAAAACCGCCCCACTACTGAACAGGCCGGAGTTGCCGTGGACCCCACCCCCTCCCGAAGCGAGACCGTGCCCGGAAAGACCGCACCCACCGCCGGAGCCGACCGCTCCCTGCACGCCATCCTCCAGCGCATAGAGGCCCTGCCTTCGTTGCCGTCGGTGGCCAACGCCATCCTTGGTCAGGTCCTGACCCAGGATTTCGACCACGCAAAGCTCGCCCGCATCATCGAGACGGACCAGGCCCTGACCATGAAGATCCTCGACCACGCCAACAGCGCGACCTACATCTCCAGGGGCATGGTCTCGCAGGTGGAACAGGGGCTCAACCGTCTGGGGAGCAGAGTCGTCCAGACCCTTATGCTCTCGGTCCTGATCAAGGACTCGCTGATCAAGGGCGACAGAAGCGGCGTGGCCGCGCACAAGACCCTGTGGCGGCACAGCCTGGCCACGGCCGTCTACGCCTCCCTCATCGCCGGCAGGAGCTATCCGTCCCTGGCCGGCGAGGCCTTCGGCGCGGGCGTCATGCACGATCTCGGCCGTATTTTCCTGCAGTTGCACGTGCAGGACGAATACGTCCATGTCACCGAGCGCATGGAGGAATTGTACGAGGCGGTCCTGGACGCGGAGCAGGAGGTCTTCAAGACGGACCATACGGCCGTGGGCCGCTGGATTGCCCAGAAATGGAAGCTGCCGCCGTCCATGACCGACGCCATCTGGCTGCACCATCACTCGGCGCCTGCGCTGGGCGCCATGAAGGACAACGGCCCCCTCGTGGCCATCGTGGCCCTGGCCAACATTCTGGCCCATTTCACACTGATGGACGTGCCCCAGAGCATGAGCCGGGATAAGCAGCGCCAGGCCGGCCTGCAGGACATGCTGGGACTGGGCGAGAAGGAGATCCAGGACATCCACCGCGCCTTCGCCCCGGCCTTTGCCGAGCGCGCCGAACCTTTCGATCTGGACGGGGACCAGGTGACCCTCTTCCTGTCTTCCCTGCAGCAGGCCAACCAGCAGCTCATGCGCATGGGGCTGGACCTGGAGCAGGCCGTGGGCCGGCTGGAGGACGCCAACCGCTTCACCAACCTGGGCTCCACCGTGGGTCTGAAGATGAGCACGGCGACGAGCGTCGACGAGATTTTCGAGGCCGCGGCCGTGAGCATGCAGGGGGAGGTCGGCGTGCGCGGTGGGTTCGCCTACTGGATGGTGCCGTCAGAACGGCTCATGCAGGGGCTCATCTGGGGCGGCGGCAACCGCCGCAGCGTGTCCTACGCCCTTGACGGCGACGGCCTGCCCCTGACCTCCGACGGCCCGCCCCTGCCCGAGAGCCTTCTGGTCATCCTGCGCAGCCATCACGAGCGCCACGAAGGCGCCTTCGCCATGGACCGCGAACTGCGCCTCAAACAGTTTTTCGTGGTCCAGGGTTACTGCATCTTTCCCCTCGTCGGCAGCGACTTCACCGGCGAACTGTGCATCCTGCGCTCCCAGGACCGCCCGCCCAAGATGACCCCCCAGGAGTACATGGGCTATTCGCAGGTCTCCTGCGTGGCCTCGGCCACCCTGGACCGCCTGCGCCTTTTCGACAGCCTGCAGATGCGCGCCGACGAGCTGTCCCGGGCCCTGTGGAAGAACCAGCAGATCAACCTGCAGCTCCTGCAGACCGAGCGCCTGGCCGCGGTGGGGCAGCTGGCCGCCGGGGCGGCCCACGAGATCAACAATCCCCTGGCCATCATTTCCGCGCGCACCCAGCTTCTGGAGAGCCGCGAGGACGACGAGAAGAAGCGCCGCGACCTGCGCCAGATCTCCGAGCAGATCGAGCGCATCTCGTCCATCCTGCTGAGCCTCATGGGATTCGCCCGGCCCAACGCGCCGCAGGTGACCAAGGTGGACCTGAACACCCTGCTGCAGAAGATCGTCGGCCTGGTCGAATCCATTTTCCATACCCACCGCATCCCCATCGTGCAGAATCTGTCGCCGGAAATGCCCCTGATCCTTGCCGACGCCAACCAGCTCGAACAGGTTTTCCTTAACCTGGTCATCAATGCCCAGCACGCCATGGAGAACGGCGGCGGGGTCCTGACCATCATCTCGTCCTTCCTGTCCGACGGCAAGCGCGTCTGCGTGACCGTGAAGGACACGGGCTGCGGCATCCCTCCGGAAAACCTGTCGCGCATCTTCGACCCGTTCTTCTCCACCAAGTCTGAGGGCAAGGGCACGGGCCTGGGGTTGTCCACGGCCTACGGTATCGTCACCAACCACTACGGCGAGATCAAGGTCCTGAGCGAGCCGGGGCGGGGCACGGAGATGGTCGTCATCCTGCCGGTGTCCACTCCCGTGACCATGCCCGAGAAGCCCGCGGCCGTGACCGCTCATCAGTGCGTCCCCCTGCCGGAGAACGAGGGCCGGATTCTGGTCGTGGACGACGAGGGGCATATCCGCGACATCCTGGCCGAGACCCTGCGCGAGGCCGGCTACGCCGTGGAGGCGGCCGCCAACGGCGAGGAGGCCGTACGCAAGCTGCGTGTCGGGACGTTCGACCTGATCCTTCTCGACATCCGCATGCCCGTGCATTCGGGCCTCGACGTGCTGAAGCTCCTCCGGCGCAAGGGCGGATTCCCGCCGGTCATGGTCATCACCGGTCTTGCCTCTTCCGAGGAAATGGACGAGGCCCTGCGCCTGGGCGCGGCCAAATGCGTGCGTAAACCCTTCCAGCTGAAGACCCTGCTGGCGGACATCTCCTGCCTGCTGCAGGGACATCGCTCAGGCCAGGCCTAGATTTTCGACTCATGGAGCAGACGTTGAACACAGCTCGCCACAGGCACACCCGCATCCTGGCCCTGGCCAGCGGCAAGGGCGGCACGGGCAAGACCACCGTGGCCGTGAACCTCGCCCTGGCCCTGAACCGCGCCGGGCACACGGTCTGCCTGCTGGACGCCGACTTCGGCCTGGCCAATGCCGAAGTGCACCTCGGGCTGCCCGCGCCCGCCAGGACTCTTGAGCACGTCCTCTTTGACAACCTGCCCCTGGAGGAGTGCCTCGTCCCGGTTCGGCCGGGCCTGGACCTCATTTCCGGCAGCAGCGGCGTGGCGCGCATGGCCGAACTGGACACGGCGGCACGCAAGCGCCTCATCGGCGAGTTTTCGGGCCTTTCGAACTACGATTTCCTCATCCTGGACAATTCGCCGGGCATTTCGGCCCAGGTCGTGTCCCTCTGCCTGGCCACGCGGGAGATCATCCTCGTGGTCAACCCCGAGGCCAGTTCCCTGGTGGACGCCTACGCCCTGATCAAGGTCCTGAAGGAGAACGGCCTGTGGTGGCCGCCGCTGGTCCTGGTCAACCGCGCCGAGTCCGGGGCCCAGGCCCGTCAGGTCTTCGCGCGCTTCCAGGAGACGGTGGTGCAGTTCCTGGATCTCAAACCGCTTTTTCTCGGCGCCATCCCCATGGATGACGCCGCCCGGCGCATTTCCGCCGCGGGCAAGCCTTTCGTGGCCCTGCGCGAGGACTTGCCCGCGAGCCAGGCCATTCTGTCCGTGGCCAAGCTGCTGGCCGAACGGCTGAACAAGGACTGGACCAGGAACGAACCGGCCGGCTTTTTCGAGAACGTGGTCGTACGCATGAAGCAGCGCCCGGATTTCGGCCGTCTCGTGTCCCATTCCGGAAGTGTCGGGAGCGACGCGTCCCAGCCGGACACGTACATGGAGTTGGTGGCCACCCTCGACAAGGCCGCGGGTCTGTGCGAGCGCCTCCTCGAGAATCCGGCCTACGCCTTCGTGCGCGAGCGTTTCGGGCTGGTCCGCCTGGCCATGGAGAATTTTCTGCAGCCCCTGGACCGCATGCGCAAGCCGCGCGGCGCCCTGAAGCCGCGCATCCTGGTGCTCAGCAACCACGAACAGATGCGCACCATGCTGCGCGAGATCGTGACCGAGGTGGGCTACGAGGCCGAGGCCTGCGTACCGGGAAGCGGCGATTTCCTGAAGTTCAGGGACACATGCAACCTCGTCCTCGTGTCCTGCGACCGGCCAGAGGCGCTCATCCGCTCCTGCCTCCAGCAGTTGCCCGAGACGCCGCTCATCCTTCTGACGGGTTTCGGCAGCTCGGCGCTGGAGACGGAGTTCCGCCACCGCACCGTGGCCGTGGTGCCAAGACCCTTCCATGTCAACGAGTTGCGCGGCATCCTGCAGTCCGCGCTGAAGTAGGCTCCCTGCCTATTTACAATCCCTGGGCCGTGGAATAAGCATTTTTCCTTTATTTCATGCCCCTTTCGCGGGGCGCATCATCTTCCTGCGCGGTTTTAGACCGGACCGCGCGGCAATCGGGACGTTTTTATGCGCAGAGACATCGAACATGTTGGCTGGGGAAAGCTGACCTACGAGATCAGGGCCATCGTGGCCGTGGCCCAGGACCTTCGCAACCTGGGTCTTCAGATCACCTGGGAGAACATCGGCGACCCCATCGAGAAGGGCGAGCAGGTGCCGGGCTGGATTAAGGAAATCATCGCCGACCTGGTCATGAACGACAAGACCTACGGCTACTGCGCCACCCAGGGCGTCCTGGAGACGCGTGAGTTCGTGGCGCAACTCGTCAACCAGCGCGGCAGCTACCAGGTTACGGCCGACGACATCATCTTCTTCAACGGCCTGGGCGACGCCGTGGCAAAGATCTTCGGCTTCCTGAAGCGCGAGGCCCGCGTCATCGGGCCCTCCCCGGCCTACTCGACGCACTCCTCGGCCGAGGCCGCCCATTCGGGCTATGAGCACCTGACCTACGAGCTCGACCCGAACAACGGCTGGATGCCCGACCTCGTCGACCTGGAGAACAAGGTCCGCTACAACGACTCCATCGCCGGCATCCTGTTCATCAATCCCGACAACCCCACGGGCGCGGTCTACCCCTGCGAGCTCATCGAGAAAATCGTGGACATCGCCCGGCGCTACAACATCTTCATCCTGGCCGACGAGATCTACGCCAACATCGTCTACAGCGGCCACCCGACCTGCAGCCTGTCCGAGGTCATCGGCGAGGTGCCGGGCATGGCCCTGCGCGGCATCTCCAAGGAATACCCCTGGCCCGGGGCGCGCTGCGGCTGGATCGAGGTCTACAACAAGGACAAGAACCCGGATTTCAAAGCCTACATCAAGAGCCTCTTAAACGCCAAGATGCTCGAGGTCTGCTCCACGAGCCTGCCCCAGCTGTCCATCCCCCCGGTCATGGGCGACCCGCGTTACGCCGCACATCTCGACGCCCGGCGCAGGATGTTCGAGCACCGCGCCCAGGAGGCCTGGGAGGCCTTTCAGGGCGTGAAGGGCGTCAAGGTCATCAAGCCCCAGGGCGCGTTCTACATGTCCGTCATGTTCGAGGACGGGGCCCTGAATCCGGACCAGACCCTGGAGATTGAGAACCCCAAGGTGCGCGAGTACATTGAGGAGATCGTCAAGGGCGTGCAGGTGGACAAGCGCTTCGTCTACTACCTCCTGGGCGCAACGGGCATCTGCGTGGTCCCGTTGACGGGCTTCTGCTGCAACCGTAAGGGCTTCCGCGTCACGCTCCTGGAAACCGACGACGCCAAGCGGCAGCGCACCTGGCGCACCATCGTCGACGCCATCACCCGGTACTTGGCCTCGGCCTGATCCCATGGTCGACGACCCCACGCCGCGCTGGCTGGAATGGGCCCGGGAGATCCAGGCCCTTTCCCAGACCGGCCAGGCCTTCACCAAGAGCCATTACGACCGGCTGAGCTTTGGGCGTCTGGAAATGATCGCGGCCGAGATCGTGGCCGAACACTCCTCGCTCGAAGCCGCCGAGGCGGCCCGCGTCTTTTCCCTGGAGCCGGGTTACGCCACGCCGAAGGTTGACGTGCGCGCCGCGGTGGTTCAGGACGGGCGCATCCTCCTGGTGCGGGAGACGGCCGACGGCAAGTGGGCCATGCCCGGCGGCTGGGCCGACGTGGGCGACCGTCCGTCCGAGACGGCCGAGCGCGAGACCAGGGAGGAGAGCGGCTTCGAGGTCCGCGCGAAGAAGCTCGTCGGAGCCTTCGACGCCAACCGCGGGGCCAAGGCCAGTATGTTCTTCCATGCAGTGAAGCTGGTGTTCCTCTGCGACCTCCTTGGCGGGGACGCGCGGCCCAGCATGGAAACGCTGGAGGTCGGCTTCTTCGATTTCACCGATCTGCCGCCCCTGTCTGAACATCGCACCAACCGGCGGCACATCGATGAAGTCCGAGCCCATCTGCGCGATCCGTTGCGGCCGGCCGCTTTCGACTGACATTCAAATAAAGTTCACAAGATGTACGATCCAGACTGCACCCTGCCCATCGGGGTTTTCGATTCCGGCATAGGCGGCCTCACGGTTCTGAAGGCCCTGACCGAGGCCCTGCCGCGGGAAAGCTTCGTCTATCTCGGCGACACGGCGCGCCTGCCCTACGGCACCAAGAGCGCCAAGTCCGTGACCCGTTACTGCCTTCAGACCACGAGCCTTCTGAAGGAGCGCGGCATCAAGCTTTTGGTCGTGGCCTGCAACACGGCCACGGCCGTGTCCCTGGAAGCCCTGCAGGAGGCCTATCCGGGGCTGCCCGTGGTCGGCGTCATCCGCCCGGGGGCCGAAGCCGCGTGCCGGCAGAGCGAGAGCGGGCGCATCGGCGTCATCGCCACCGAGAGCACGGTCAATGGCGGCAGCTACGAGCGCGAGATTCTGCGCCTCCGCCCCGAAGCGAAGGTCTTCTCCAGGCCGTGCCCCCTCTTCGTGCCCCTGGCTGAGGAGGGCTGGTGCGATGGCGAGATCGCCGAACTGACCGCCCGGCGTTATCTCGGCTCCATGGTCGAGGAGACGGGCATCGACACCCTGGTCCTCGGCTGCACGCATTTTCCGGTCCTGGCTGACGCCATCGGCAAGGTCGTCGGGCCGGGCGTGGCTCTGGTGGATTCGGCCCGCACCACGGCCGAGTTCGTGCAGGACATGCTGGAACGGCGCGACATCTGCTCCACGACCACGGAGCGCCGCCTGACCTTCCTGGCCACGGACGGGGCCGAACGCTTCGCGCGGGTCGGCGGGTATTTCATGCACCACGCCCTGAGTCCGGACGACGTGGAGATCGTGGACCTCTGATGTCCGCGCTGCTGGCCGTGGACGCGGGCGTGCGCACTGGTCTCGCCCTGCTGGACCGGGACGGCCGGCTCGTGTGGTGCCGTTCCCACAACCTGGGCACCACGGCCCGCCTGAAAAAAGCGGCCGCCAGGGTGCTTTATGAGTTGCCCGCGCTGGAGTATCTGGTAGTGGAGGGTGGCGGGCAGACGGCGGGCATATGGGAGCGCGCCGCGGCCAGGCGGGGCCTGCCTTGCATGGTCATCCAGGCCCAGGACTGGCGGACGGATTTTCTTCTTCCCCGGCAGATGGTCAGTGGAAGTGCGGCCAAGGCCGCGGCTTGCGCCCTGGTGACCGCGATTCTGCACCGGGAAGGCTGGTCGTCGCCGACCACGCCCGGCCATGACGCGGCCGAGGCCGCTCTTATCGGGCTGTGGGCCGCCGTGCGCCTCGGCTGGCGGGCCATGCCCATGCTCAATTCGTGAAGGCAGGACACATGGAATCTCTCAGCTTCGACCTCCCGGGGATCAGTCCCGTCGGCCTGGACCTCATCGCCATGCTCAACTCGACGCAGACCACGGTCAAGCAGATCGCGGCCCAGGCCAAGCTCGACCCGGTCATCTTCGGCAACATCATCGCCTGCGCCAACTCGCCCCTTTTCCACGAGGTCAACAACACCACGGACATCCTGACGTCCCTGGTCCGCCTCGGCCAGAGGGAGATCAAGCGCATCGTGTACCAGGTCGTGCTCCGGTCCGCCTTCTTCCACGAGTCCACGGAGATCAACGCCATCCTGCGGCGCGTCTGGCAGCAGAGCCTCACGGCCAACGTCTTCATGCAGAAGTTCGTCTCGGCGGTGCCCGAGGCCTACGTGCTGGAAAGCGAAGGGCACGACCATCTCGAATGCCTGGGCCTGATCCACAACATCGGATACGTGGTGCTGCTGGTCAATTACCAGGATCGGTTCCTCGAGTTTTTCACCGCCAGCGCGAACCTGCCCCTGCCCGAGTTTTTCGCCAGGGAGCGCAGCTGGTTCGGCGGGCACGACCATTTTTCCGCGGGGGCCGAGGTCCTTGCGGCCTGGAACTTTCCGGTCTCCATCCGGGAGATCGTCGGGCAGTACGCCCTGCACAGCCGGGATTTCCGCGGTGCGTATCCGGCCCTGCACAATCTGTTGCGCCTCTCCAGGCATGTCATCATGATGACCGAGTGCAACTTCCACCCGCGCAAGCCTGCCGACTTCTGGCTTGAAGGGACGGAGATCCCTTCGGCCGAGGTGGATTACGACCAGATCATCGGCGACGTGCGCGAAACGGTCCGCAGCATCGAGGGGGTCTTCGCATGATGCTCGACCGCAGGGAGTTTCCGACTCGCCTGCGCTGCAGGAAGTGCCGGGCCATGCTGCAGGTCCGCCGGCATTGACGCGGTGTGGAGCTGCGCTGCAGGTCGTGCGGCGCCGTTTACGGGCTTCAGGAGTACAGCGCGAACCTCGACGACCTGCTGGAGGAGTTTCTGGCCAACGTCCCCTGCGACAGGGTCTAGGCCCCGCGCCAGGCCTGCGCAGTGCGGTGCCTCGCCTTTGCCTTTCCGACACCATGAGAATTGAGAACAGGATTTTTTGCGACCTATGACTTCAGTCATCATTCCCCGATCAGAACACACCGTCTCGCGGCAGAATATCCATCCCGACGCCCTGAAGGTCATGTACCGCCTGGTGCGCAAGGGTTTCACCGCCTACCTTGTCGGCGGCAGCGTGCGCGACCTCATCCTCGGACGCACGCCCAAGGACTTCGACGTCAGCACCAACGCCACGCCGAGCCAAATCAAGAAGATCTTCCAGAACTGCTTCCTCATCGGCCGCAGGTTCCGCCTGGCGCACATCCGCTTCGACGACCAGATCATCGAGACCTCGACCTTCCGGCGCTGTCCCGACCAGGACGAGGAGAACGGCGGCGACGATCTCTACCAGTTCCGCGACAACTGCTACGGCACGCCCGAAGAGGACGCCCTGCGGCGCGACTTCACCATCAACGGGCTCTTCTACGAGGTCGAGCGCTTCACCATCATCGATCACGTGGGCGGCCTCTCCGACATCCAGAACCGTCTCATCCGCTGTATCGGCGACCCGAACATCCGCTTCCGCGAAGACCCGGTGCGCATGATCCGGGCCGTCCGCTTCGCCTCACGCCTGGATTTCCACATCGAGCCGGCCACCTACAACGCTATCCTCCGGCACCACGAGGAGATTCTCAAGGCCTCGCCGCCGCGCATCTTCGAGGAACTGCAGAAGCTCTTCGCCTTCGCGGCCGGCGAAAAGGCCTTCCGCCTGCTCTACAAGACGGGGCTGCTGCATGTCCTGCTACCCGAGATCGCCGATTTTCTGGACCACGACCACGGTCAGGACTCGGTCCTGTGGACGTGGCTCGAACACTTGGACGAGCGCATCCGGACCGTGGGCAAGGTCGAGCCGGTCCTGGTTTTCGCGGCCCTGTTTACGGCCCCGGTGCGCCACGTGGCCGAACGCTACGAGACGGCCGGGGAACGGGTGGTCTACAACGCCCTGCTGGCCGACCTGCTGCCGCCCATCTGCACGCGCATGAGCATGCCCAAGTGGATGTCGACGCGCATGATCCAGATCATGGCCAACCAGAGCCGTTTCGAGCCCGACAAGAAGAAGCGCTTCTCCAAGCGCGGCTTCGTGGCCCAGGACTGTTTCCCCGAAACCCTGGCCCTCTACCAATTGGGCCTGCTCGTGGCCGGCGAGGACCTCGGCCCGGCCGAGATATGGGGAAGCCTGCGCAGCGAGGTGGAGGCCGAGACCCCGCAGTTCGTGCGCGGCGAGGTCAGAACCGAGCAGGGGAGGCCGCCCCGCAAGAGGCCGCCCCGCAGGCGACGGAGATGATCTCCCGCGACGTCCTGACCACCTTCCCGACCTGCCCGGGCGTGTATCTGATGAAGAACGCCGCGGGCAGAATCGTTTACGTGGGCAAGGCCAAGCAACTGCGCAGGAGGCTTTCTTCCTATTTCCAGCCCGAACACCGGCTGCCGCCCAAGGTGCGGGTCATGATGCCCCGGGTCGAGGTCATCGACTTCCTGTGCACGGCCACGGAGAAGGAGGCGCTGCTTCTTGAGGCCAGCCTGATCAAGAAGCACCGGCCCAAGTACAATATCGTCCTGCGCGATGATAAGCAGTACGTTCTTTTCTGTCTGTCCCGTAATCACCCATTCCCGGCCCTGCGCCTGACGCGCAAGGTTCTGCGCGACGGGTCCGTCTATTTCGGCCCCTTCACCTCGGCCCTGGCGGCCCGCGAGACGCGGCGCGTCATCGACCGACTCTTCCCCCTGCGCAAGTGCCGCGACACGGTCTTCGCCAATCGCACCCGGCCCTGCCTGCAGTACCACATCGGCCGCTGTCTGGGGCCGTGCTGCTTGCCCGTGTCCGAGGAGGACTACCGGCAGGTGGTGCGGCAGGTGGAGCTGTTTCTGTCCGGAAAGTCGGGCGAGCTTCTGGAAGGGCTGCGCGCCGAGATGCTGCGCCGCTCCGGCGCCCTGGACTTCGAGGGCGCGGCGCGCCTGCGCGACAGCATCCGCGCCGTGCAGGAAACGGTGGAGCGGCAGGCCGCGGTGCTGTCCGACGGGCGCGATCTCGATGTGCTGGGGATAGGCGGGGGAGAGCAGGGGGCGGCCCTGTCCGTGGTCTTCGTGCGTCAGGGGCGGATCATCGACGGCCAGAATTTTTGGTTCGCGGGGGAGACGCTCGAGACCCCCGAGGACGGGGTCCGACTCGTGGAGTCCTTCCTGACGCAGTACTACACGGCCGAGCGCTTCATCCCGGCCCGCATCGTCACGGCCACGGGCGGGGTGGATCCGGCCCTGGAGGAACTCCTGGGCGACATGCGCGGCGGCAAGGTTCATGTGGCCAAGGCGAGGGGCGACCAGGAACGGCGGCTGGTGGACATCGCCACGGCCAACGCCGAGGCCCACGCCGCCGGGCGCAGGCGGGTCCAGGCCGGTCCGGCCGAACTGGCCCGCGCCCTGGGGCTCGACGGCGAGGTGGAGCGCATCGAGTGCGTGGACGCCTCGCACATCCAGGGCGAGGGCATGCGCGTGGGCATGGTCGTCTTCGTCGACGGCCGGGAGGAGAAGGAGTCCTACCGGCTTTACGGTTTTCCCGAACTCGAAGGTTCTGCCGACGACTATCTGGCCCTGGCGTCCTTTGTGGCCCGCCGCCAGGTCTCGGGCCCGCCCTGGCCCGACCTGCTGCTCGTGGACGGCGGAAAGGGCCAGCTGGCCGCCGTGGAGCGGGCCATGGCCGAGCATGGGCTGGAGGGCGTCGCTCTGGCGTCCATCGCCAAGGGCGAGAGCCGCCGCGCAGGCGAGTTGGGCGACGCGATCTTCCGCCCCGGCCGCAAGAACCCCATGCCGTTCAAACCCGGCAGCCCGGAACTCCTGTTTCTGCAGCACGTGCGCGACACGGCGCACCGCTTCGTCATCTCCCGCCTGCGCCGCCACAAGCGCACGGCCCAGCTGTCATCGGGTCTGGACGCGCTGCCAGGCGTCGGGCCCAAGACCTCCCGCCTCCTGTGGGAGCGCTTCGGCAGCCTGGAGGCCATGCTCGCCGCCAACGTCGAAGACCTCGCCACGATGCCCGGCTTCGGATCGCGCAGGGCCGCTGCACTGCACGACGCCCTGCGGGGGCTCGAAAACGCAGGCGGGCCCGAACCGCCGTCTGCGACGGCCTTTCTCCCGTAACGCAGCCGTTGCGGCTCCTTTCACGATTCGCCCGGAATGTGTTCGAAGTGTTGTTTTCGGATCGTAACAGTCCAATTTTCCGAGAATAACTTCCTGCCCTGATTGCATGAATTCAATGTTGTGGTATGCAATGGCAAACATGCATCCCTCATTCATCAATCTTCGACCGCATGGAGGGTTTATGGACAAGACCTTTTGGAAGGGGGCCCTGGCTCTGGCCCTCTGGCTGTGGCCCCTGTACGCCATGGCCGCCACGGAGGAGGCCCCGGGCAGGCAGCTGGCCCGGCAGGCGGTCAAGGACGACGCTACCCGATGGATCACCACGGACCACTCGAAACATCCCATCCTCAAGCAGCCCTTCGAGAAACCCGAGGACGTGACCAAGGCCTGCCTGTCCTGCCACAACGAGGCGGCCACGCAGATCCACAAGACCATCCACTGGACCTGGAAGGACCCGGCCGACCCCTCGGGCGAGACCGGCAAGGGCGGCCTGTCCGTCAACAACTTCTGCATCGCCGTGGGCTCCAACGAGCCGCGCTGCACCTCCTGCCACATCGGCTACGGCTGGAAGGACAAGGACTTCGACTTTTCCAAGGCCGAGGCCGTGGACTGCCTC